>NZ_JBQSYV010000015.1:0-118006 GCF_052379685.1 Halomonas sp. 111 | reverse complement strand
ATCCAGGCTAGTCAGGTCGCGCGCCATTACCAGGTTGAGCTGGTCGTTACTTCCATCCACCCGCAGATTAGCGCCTGTAGTCGCTTCATCATTACCCAGCCCACCAGAAATGGTCAGCGGAGTGGTATCGCTAAGTGCTTTGTTAATGGTACCGCCGGTGTTGCCCGCAAAGCTTAAGCCATCGGCTTGAGTAGCCAGCTCGTTACCACCGTAATTAACATCACCTGCGCTGTTAACCACAAACCGGTCGCCTAAGCGCGTTTCACCGCTGACCGTTAGATTGTTCGTCGTAATGCTGTTGCCAACGGTGACGTCATCGTTCAGGCCAAAGGTTAGATTCGTGCCGTTACGGGCAATATCGATATTGCCATCGCTACCGCTGAAGTCTACCGATCCGCCTGGCGCTACGTTCCCAGTTGCCTGTCCATTGGCACCCACGTCCCAGCCCTGTGCGGCGAACTCGATGGCGTTGTGGACGTTATCCTCTCCTGTACCACCGACATCGGATGTCGTGATCGTGCCGTCGCTGCCTAGCGCCGCGTTGCCGCCTAGCACGTTCACCGTGCTCTGACCTACATTACCGATCACCGTCTGGGTCGCGAACAGCTGCGAGCCATTGATAGCGTCGGTACTCGTTTCACTGATACGCCCAGCCGCTACATTGGTAATCTGGCGTTTCACACCATTATTGCCAACACTAACTACACTGGTAGGTGAAGTCCCGGCGAACCCATCGTACGAAATACTATTCACCGTTGCGTCGGTTACGGGAGTGGCCTCTTCAGTCACGGAGTCCGCACCCAGAGCGACTGCATTCTCATGCAGTGCTCGCGAGCCCTGACCAATAGCAGATGCATTCTGCGTATTAGCTTCCGAGCCGGAACCGGTTGCCAATGCACCGATAGCACTAGCAGTGGCTCCTTGACCCAAAGCTGATGAATCCTGGGCTGTCGCTTGAGTGCCGCGACCGATGGCAGAAGCACTTTGCTCTGTAGCGCGTGCGCCAGTACCTACCGCTAACGCATCAAGGCCTAGAGCTTCTGAATGCGCGCCAAAAGCAGCTGACGTCTCACCACGGGCTCGCGCTTCAAAGCCCACCGCTTGGGCGCTCAACTCATCGGCAAGTGCACTATTACCAATTGCAATAGCGTTGGCATTTCTAGCCTGCTGCCCTGGCAGCGGGTTGGCAATACCAGAAATAGCACTAGTACCTAATGCGATACCGTTGGCAGCATAACCGCGGGAGTTCGTGCCACTGGCAATTGAGTTAGTGCCACTCGCACGTGCATCAGTACCGCTCGCTTGCGAACTTACGCCACTTGCTCGCGACTGAGTACCCTGTGCTAGTGCATCTGCAGCGGTCGCATGCGCACCAGAACCTTGAGCCACTGCACGCACTTCAGAAGCTAAAGCACTACGTCCAATGGCGATACCTTCGTCAGCGGTGGATTCAGCGTCAGTGCCGATTACAATAGCGTTATCAACCGAAGTATCGGTATTCTTTGGGTGGGCATGGGCTCCTGTTCCCATAACGACTGAGTTTTCACCGTGACTCTCAGCACCAAAACCGATTGCTACACCTCTGTCACCGTAAGCATCGCTGCCGCTACCTACTACAGTGGAGTTGTCCCCCAAGGCCTCAACTTCGTAGCCAAGGGCAACACTTTCGTTGCCTGTAGCTTGCGCCAAATGCCCACCCGCCAGTGAAGACCTTCCTCCTGCAGCGGTAGCAGGGCCGATGGCAATGGCGTCTATGCCACTGGCTTCTGCATTATCACGATTGGCAGGCTCAGAAGAGTTAACGCTAAAGTATTTGACACTTCGCTCATCGATAGCCTGGTTCATCTGGCCAACGTTAACAGCTTCATTATTATCAACCCCGGCAGCGACATCGATACTGCCGTTAGCGTTATAACGCACGGCATCAACCGGAAGAATATCGACAGTGCCGCTGGTAACCGCACCAATAGCCTCGACGACATTGTCAAAACTTGCAGTGCCACCTCCGACGGTACCGACGGTAATCGGTGAATAGTTACCCTCAGCATCAACCGTGACATTCCCCCCGATTAACCCGGCGACAGATCTCTGCGTTGCCTGCAATTGGTTGACATTCACAGCATCGTAAAGCTGTGCGCCATCTGCCACGTTGACAATGCGGCGTGTTGTACGCACTCCACTCGGGTTAGTATTGCCTACAGAGACGACAGTCCCATCAATGAAGCTAGAGCCGGTTAGGTAACCAGGCCCAGTCGCATCGGAGCTAATTGCAGCAGAACCACTACCAAGGGCAACGCTACCTCCAGTAGCGCTTGAATTGTGGCCAAGGGCCACGCCTAGATTACCTGCCACCGAATTAGCACCAACGGCCACACCGCTGTCATCGGATTCGGCATCATAGCCAAGTGCAACCGCATCTCTTGCGGCGTTTGTCTGACCACCGATAGCAGTTGCGCGAGCAATTGCGCCAGCATTGCGGTTAGCCTCGTGGCCAATAGCCACATTGTAATTGCCCTGGACATTAGCCCCAGCGTGACTGCCAATCGCTACGTTATGGATACCGTTGACAGACGAGCCAGCGCCGAAGCCAATAGCAGTCGTTTGGTTACCAATAACATTTTGGCCAGCCCCAGTTCCCACAGCAATATGCGATGTTTGATCACCTGCCGCTGTACCATTGGTGCCCACACCGGCATTGGTGCCCAAGGAAATACTATTGGGCGCTCCCGAATAAGCGCCTGTACCTGCTGCCAAGCCATTCGCAGCATTAGCAGTAGCATCACCCAGCGCAATACTACCTGCACCAGACGCGGCAGAACTATTACCCAGCGCAGTTGCATTCGCGGCAGACGCAGCAGCGCCATTACCAATAGCCAAGGCATTATCACTGTTGATGCCGCTGACACTAGCATCAGTACCTAAGGCCAGCGCACCGGTTACAAACTCAGATTCAACCTCGGCGCCATCACCCAAAGCAATCGTGCGGTTGCCACTAGCCTGGCTGTTGCGGCCTAAAGCAATGCTGCCTTCGCCATCGAGCGTAGTCGCGTCTTCGGTACCGGCTATTGCATTTTGGCCTAAGGCAATAGCGCCTTCGGCACCCTCGCGTGTAAGTGCCGTATCGCCAGCAGCGAAACTGCTATCGCCTTCAGTTACTGTGTTAGGACCAATAGCAACAGATTCCTCCCCCCCAGCCCGAGAATCATCGGCCGTCGAGTTTGTACGGAAGTACCGCACGCCCCCAGCGCCCTCTTCGATAAACAGATCGAAGATCTGTTTACCCGTGACAGCATCAGTACTACCTGCAGTTAGATCGCCTTCTTTAACATTGGTGATCTTGTTGCCACCCGCATTAATCCCAGCGCTTGTGACACTTGGGCCACCGTCAATCGTCAGACCGTTGGTATCAATAGAAGTATTGCCAGCGGTCAGCTCATCAACGGTAACCTGGCTGGCTAAGCTGAAGGACAGATCGGTTCCGGTTTCGCTACGGCTAACATTGATATTGCTGTCGCCGCTGAAGTCAACGGAGTCACCTGGCGCAACGTTTTCAGAGCTACCGCCGCCAGCACTAATATTCCATCCGGCATTAGCCGCATCACTTACTGCGCTCAACTGGCTGAAATTAACAGCGTGATCACTGGCTGTAGCATTCGCTAAACCAGTAATCTGACTATTTCCCATCGCTAAACCACCACTTAACGTCGCGGCCCCAGTTACCTGCAAAGCACTGAGAATGGCAGCCCCATTGACGGTCAATTCATTAGTAGTAATATTATTAAATGTAACGTCATTTTCGGTTGAAACAGTGTAAACAGCGGGATTGTCTTCGTCATCGGGCGTAACAACAATATTGTTACCTGAGGAGACACTTGTTTGAACTTGGGCATACGCCGCGCCACCTGTCAGCGCCATGGCCAGCACTAACGGCGAGAGGCGAAAAGCATTTCGGGCTATATGATAAGGAGTTGAGACCAGCACTGGACTACCTACGACACCAGAGGAACCGGCCGCTTTCTGGTTAGATTGAGCAATTTCTGATGCAACCACTAACCGTCCAAGGGATTGCTTCCAAATCAAGCGAAATACTCTATTCATTGTATGTCCTTGCAATTTTATTTAATCAGAATGCTTTACACATCAGTTACGCTTATATGCAGTTAAGTGTTAAATTTTGAAGCAGCGTAAGGATGAGTGAGGCAGTAAAAAAGCCACTACGGAAACAGTTAGATATACTGTTCGTATATGGCTCCAGCTTCCTCACAACAGGCGTGTTCAGCAGACAGACCGAGGTTTAATTATGTGGGCAGCATTCTCGTTCTTTTTTGCTACCCATATCAACAAGAAGAAACAATTGTTAACACTTTATTTTCAGGTTATGCACAGCGGTAAACGATTATTTAAAACCGCCATTTGAAAACTTTCCAACAAAGTTAAAAAAGCTCTAACCAGCAATGAGTGCGATATAAAACCACACCAAGTAAAGTAAAAAGAATTCAGGCCATATAAGGGAAGTCCATGCGAATTGCAGTAGTAGAGGATGATAAAATAATGCTTGAGCGCATGCGTAACACGCTCCATGACGGCTTCGCAAGCAGAGGAGTCCAATCAGACATATCGGTATTTGAGACCAGTACGGCATTTACCCACACCGCAAGCAGGGAGTCTTTCGATTTAGTGCTTCTTGATTGGCATTTACCTGATGGTAACGGTATCGCTTTACTTGATTGGATGGATAAGTATTTGAGTGTGTTACCAGCGGTCATGATTGTCACCCATCGTCAAGATGAGGCTGACACCATTCAAGCCTTGGATGCCGGTGCCGATGACTTTATCAGCAAACCTTTTAGGCCACGCGAATTAGCAGCGCGAGCGTATGCCGCGACGCGTCGCAAATCTTCATACATTTCCAGCCAAGACCCACTAAAACCGTTGAAACTTGGCCGTATAGAACTTAATACTCGCGATGAGACGGCTTTCATTAATGGCCAGCGTGTTACGCTCACACACCAAGAGTTTCGACTTGCCTATCTTCTTTTAAATCGCATTGACAGCCCTCTTTCACGTTCGTATTTATACCAATACGTATGGGGTCGCAACCATGGCCCCAATACTCGTACACTCGACGTTCACATCCATCGGATACGCAAAAAGCTAATGCTTACCGCAGAGTATGGCTGGAACCTAATATCAGTTTACGGGTACGGCTATCGACTGCAAAAAGCTAAAACAGAAAAAGAAATTGATGCGTCAGCAAGCGTTTAAATGTTAGCAGCGAAGAGAGTAGACACATAAACGGAATGTCTCCGCGCGGAGTAGATTTAATGTTAGTCTCCTATACAACGACAAAGCCACCACGTTAAACGTGATGGCTTTAAGGCCTTTGTCAGTAAAGTGCTACTTAAGCAGGAAAGGTGATTCCCAAGCGTCGGCCTACTTCTTCGTAGGCTTCGATCACGCCGCCCAGGCCTTGGCGGAAGCGGTCTTTATCCAGCTTCTCTCGGGTATTGGCATCCCATAGACGACAGCCGTCCGGTGAGAACTCATCGCCCAGCACCACTTCGCCCTTGAAAACGCCAAACTCAAGCTTGTAGTCCACCAGCAGCATATCGCCTTCGGCAAACAGTTGCTTTAACACGTGGTTAACCTTGAAGGTCAGCGTTTTCATTTTGGCCAGCTGCTCAGGCGTTGCCCAACCAAAGGTTTCTGCCAACGACTCGTTGATCATCGGGTCGCCTTTTTCGTCGTTCTTCAAGAACAGCTCAAAGGTAGGCGGCGTAAGTGCAACGCCTTCTTCAACGCCCAGGCGTTTTACAAGCCCACCCGCAGCGATGTTGCGTACCACGCACTCGACCGGAATCATCTGCATTTTTTTAACAAGACTCTCGGTATCGGAGAGTTGTTTTTCAAAATGCGTAGGGATACCGGCCTCTTGCAAACGCTCCATAATAAACGCGTTGAAGACGTTATTGACCATCCCTTTACGGGCCAGCGCTTCTTTCTTCTTACCATCAAAAGCGCTGGTGTCATCACGAAACTGCAGCACCAGCAGATCCGGATCATCGGTGTGATATACAGATTTTGCCTTACCGGCATAAAGTTCTTGGCGCTTTTCCATGACAGCTCCGAAAGGGATCAAATAAACAGATTAACGTAAATAGCCAGCAACACGTTCTAACAGCTCACGCTGGTCATCGGCATTAAACTCACGCTCACTGGCATTCACCGCGCGTAAAATGGTCTGATTGCCATCGGGCTGCAGCACAATACGTATTTCCTGGGGCATCTTGCGCACATCGGCACTAAATACAATTTGCAGCGGGTTGCGACCACGCTCAGTCTCGGTCATGTATTCCACCAGAAATTCATGACGCTCCGGGCTGGTAGCGAGCAGATTACGCTGACCTTGTAGGGTGAAATCCAACGCGAGATAGTGATTGAGTTCAGCCCAAACACGATCAATCGGCTGGGGAATGACAGCTTCCCACTCATCACCCTGCTGACGAAGCTGTAGCGTTTGCTGGGTATTCAAGCGCTGGGCATTCCAGGAGGAAGCCACGCTCTGTGACGCGCTACGCGCCCCCAGAAACTCTTCCAACGCGTCAAGGCAGCTCGTCATGGTCTGGCCACCACGTTCACAGCGCACTTCACTACTGCCAGAACGCATGGCACTTTGCAGACGTAAATCGGCCTGCGACGTTACGATAACGCCCTGCGACGCATCGCTTTGCTCCACACCTAGTTGACGGCTACGCGCAAAGGATTCCAACTGCGGCCAGACGGCGCCCGTATCGGCCGCCACCACTAGCCAGCTTTGGCTACCTGCTTCCCGGCGTTCCACGTATTCAGGCTCTAGACCACTGCCAATCGATAGCGACTGAGGAGCGCGTATTTCCGCAGCTTCTTCGATGCGGGCACCCTGCATGGCTGCTTGAGGAACGGGCAGTGCATCCTGATAGCGCTGCGCATTGCGGGTCTCTGGCAGCACCAGAGGGGGCGCCGGAGCGGCTTCTGTATAATCCAGGTTACGGTCGTGGTAATAACCATCGCGCGCGCAACCTGCCAGAGCGACAGCCGTTACGAGTGCCAGCGGTATCCATTTAAGCGCACGTTTTTCAAGCACAAAGCTCATCAAGCCACCTTAACAGTCAACAAATCAGTTAACCGGCAGCACATCACTGTGCTCCCGGTAACAAAGGGTATCGCGCTGGGTGTAATGAAAGAGCATTACTCCTCAATCACGCCCGCTAGCTGCAGCGCTTCACTGACAGTGGCGTGGTACTTCTCGGATAACCATGTCAGTGGCAAACGAATACCTGCATCCATATACCCCATCCGGTTAAGCGCCCATTTTACCGGTATAGGATTGGATTCAATGCCCAGATTAGTATGCAACGGCATTAAACGGGTATTAATTTGATGCGCTTTATCTGCATCGCCAGCGACAGCGGCCGCACATAGCTCATGCATTGCCTTAGGGGCAACGTTCGCCGTCACCGAAATATCACCATGCCCACCCATCAGCATAAACTCACAGGCCGTCGCGTCATCACCGGAATACAGCATAAAGTCACTGCCCTTTAAGCGCGAAATTAGATCTTCTGCGCGCTCAAGGTTTCCAGTGGCATCTTTCAAACCGATGATGTTATCAACGCCTGCCAAGCGTACAACCGTTTCATTGTACAGGTCAGAGCAGGTACGCCCCGGCACGTTATACATGATAACCGGTAGTTTGCTGCCTTCTGCCACCGCCTTAAAGTGCTGGTACAAGCCTTCCTGAGTCGGCTTATTATAATAGGGGCAAACGGACAAACAGTAATCAGCCCCTACTTCACTGGCGTACCGAGCAAGCTCAACGGCTTCAGACGTCGCATTAGCGCCCGTACCGGCGATCACCGGAATGCGTCCGTTGACCTCCTCCACCACACTGCGGATCACGTCAAAGTGCTCTGCAAACGTCATGGTCGTGGGCTCGCCAGTGGTGCCTGCGGCAACGATGCCGTCTGTTCCGTTATCAAGGTGGAAGTTCACCAGACGACGAAGCGCCTCCCAGTCGATGTCGCCATTGACTTTCATCGGCGTCGCCAGGGCGACGATGCTGCCTGTGATCATCCGTTTATTCCTCATCTACAAAATTATGAGACCAAGCCCAACATGGACATCCAGACAAGGCGCCGAACCACTCTTTTACGCATCATGGCGACTGCCCGTTTGGGCCTACAGAGGGTAAATGGTACTCAGGCGATTCGAGCCTGTACAGCGCAAACCGCTGTGAGTTTGTGATGCACACCTATCATGCCTTTGACATGCTGCCTCAGGTTGCGTGTAATCACTCTATAAGTCGTCAACGATTAGGAGTCTGCATGCATATCGAATTAGGCCAACCTGTCCCCGATTTTTCTGCAAGTGCGACGGGCGATACGACAATCACACTGTCGGAACTACGTGGCAAACAGGTCGTTATCTATTTTTATCCCAAGGCCAGCACACCCGGCTGCACCACCGAAGGCGGCGATTTTCGCGACCATAAAAAAGCGTTCGATAACGCCAATACGGTTATTTTAGGGGTATCTCGGGACGGTTTACGGGCTCAGGAAAATTTTAAAGCCAAGCAGGATTTTAACTTCCCGCTCATTTCCGACAAGGATGAAACCGTCTGTACGATATTTGATGTTATCAAACTGAAAAAAATGTACGGCAAGGAGCATCTGGGCATTGAGCGCAGTACTTTCTTAATAGATGCAGCAGGCAACCTTGCCAACGAATGGCGTGGCGTTAAAGTGCCAGGCCACGTAGAGGAAGTGCTGGCTGCCGCTGAAGCACTACACGCGAGTCGTTAATAAAAACGCCCGCCCGGTGTCGTCACCGAGCGGGCGTTAACTTTTCAACAGACTCAGCGTGTTAAACCAAGGGCATTGCTAACACCCGGGCAGCGGCTGTACGGTCTTATGACTCCGTCTGGATAATACCCTCTTCCTCATTCTGCTCACGAACACCCCGCGGCCAAGCGTAGACCAACGCTTTTAGCAGCGTGGCCAACGGAATGGCGAAAAACACGCCCCAGAAGCCCCAAATACCGCCAAAGAAAAGCACCGCGACAATAATGGAAACGGGATGAATATTATTGGTTTCAGAAAACAGCACTGGCGACAGAACGTTTCCATCCAGTGCCTGAATCACGCCATAGGCAACCAGCACATAAATAAACTGATCGCTTAATCCAAAATGAAAACCTGCTACCGCCATGACCGGCAGTGTAGCCACCGCAGCGCCGATAAAAGGCACCAGCACCGAAAAGCCCACCAGAACGGCCAGCAGCGCTGTATACGGCAAGCCAAAAAAGGTAAAGGTGCTAAACGCTACCGTACCCACAATGATGATTTCGATGAACTTGCCCCGAATATAGTTCGCAATCTGATGATCCATTTCCTGCCAGATGCGCGTTAACAGCGCACGCTTTTGTGGCAACAGCGAAACCGCGAATCCAACCAGCGCCTCGCGGTCCTTCAGCATAAAGAAGACCAGAATGGGCACAAGGACGAGGTAAATAATCAGTGACATGACATTACCCAAAGAGGCCAAGGAGAGCGTCAGCGCACGCTGGCCTAGCTGGCTAATTTCACGGCTTGCTACACCGATCCAGCTTTGCATTTGATCAGGCGTAACCAGGTTAGGGTAGCGCGCCTGCATCTCATCCAACCACCCTTGGCCGCTGGCAAACATTCGCGGCGTTTCATGTACAAACCCTACCAGCTGATTCCAAATCAGCGGCATTAAAATGAACGCAAGGGTTAACAGGACACTGATAAAGGCTAGAAAAATAAGAATAACGGCTAACAGATGAGGTATCCCTCTTCGCGTTAAAGCGCTCACCACCCCTTGCAGCAGAAAAGCCAGAACCAGTGCGGTAAAAAACGGCGCCAGCATGTGGCCAAACCAGATAATGGCCGTAAAGCCAGCCACCAACACCAGCAATAAGACGAGTGCTTCTTCATCAGAAAAATAGCGTTCAATCCAGCTTTTAAGAATAGTACGCATGGTCATTAGTGTGCGTCTCCCGCCTTTCGTATCCAAAAAAAGTACGTGCCTTCATGCTGCTCTCGCGCCTCCATCTCATGATTGCCTTGATCAGTAAACGACGCTATATCGCGCCATGAGCCTGCATCAGTGGCACGCACTTCAAGCAACTGCCCAGCCGCCAAACCGGCTAACGCCTGTTTAGTTTTGAGTAACGGCATCGGACACGGCAGCCCACACGCATCAAGCACCACGTCTGGATGAAAACGTACGAATGATTCAGACATACCTGCTCCCTAAAAATGCCTGCATGATCTCGCCATTGTTGCATAAACTGTTTATGTTGCGATGATCACTGTTCACTTGATTTAACGGCACTTCACAGCATCAATCAATGTCACAGCAGTAATCGCTGCGCTTTACCCTTATCAATGAGGATGCCATGCCGCACATACGGACTGCTTATCCCCGCGGGCTCTGCGCGCTAATTGTTGCTTGCAGCATTAGCGTCTCAAGCCCGCCAAGCTACGCACTTAATGACTATCATCTGCCCACGCTTGGCGGTGCCTCGTCATCAGCCAGTAGTGAAGAGTTCCGTTTGGGCCGAGCATGGCTACGTCAGTTCCGAGCCCAAGCG
The DNA here is from genome assembly GCF_052379685.1 of Halomonas sp. 111. NCBI lineage: Bacteria > Pseudomonadati > Pseudomonadota > Gammaproteobacteria > Oceanospirillales > Halomonadaceae > Halomonas > Halomonas sp. 111. Next base: position 107,352 of record NZ_JBQSYV010000015.1, on the reverse strand, counting down.
CCTCAGTGGCAAGACCCAATCGTAAGCGATTACCTGGAAAGCCTTGTAGCGCGCCTGCTGCCATACAGCCAATTGGGGGACCTGCAAACGACGATGGTGATGGTCGATAACCGATCACTGAATGCCTTTGCCGTTCCCGGTGGCGTGGTGGGAATCAATTCCGGGCTTTTTGCCTTTGCTGAAGATGAAGGTGCTTTTGTCTCGGTGATTGCTCATGAGCTTGGCCACTTATCACAGCGCCACTACGCCCGAGGTAGCGCGCGAGCAGAACAGACGCAACTTCCTGCCATGGCCGCCATGCTGGCGGGCATGCTGGTAGCGGCCAGCGGAGGTGGCGAAGCGGGCCTTGCCGCCGCCATGGGCTCACAGGCTGCCCTGATCCAGGACCAGCTCAGCTACTCAAGACGTTTTGAGCAAGAGGCTGATCGAATCGGCTTACAGGCAATGGCCGATGCTGGATACGACCCTCATGCTATGGTCCGCATGTTTTCTGCCATGCAACGCTTGGCGCGACTACAAGGCGGCAACCCTCCTGAGTTTCTATTGACCCACCCAGTTTCAGATAGCCGCTTAAGCGATGCACAAGGGCGTGCCTCGCAGCTCAGTGTGGCCAGCACCTATACCAGCAATACGCTTTACGACATGATGCGCGCTCGCGCCCTATTAAGCATTTACCAAAACTCCCCGCAACAAGCCGCTTCCCGCCTTGCCCAGGATGACGCAGAAGAGCCGGCACGCCGCTATCTAGAGGCATTAATGACTGCGCGTAATGGCCAAACGGATCAAGCCTTACAAATGCTCGATCAACTGGCCACTGAGCTACCGGATTACGGCATGCTGCCTGCATCTGCGGCAAGCGTCGCGCTGGAGGCCCAACGCTATGATGAAGCCATTACCCGAAGCCAGCGCCTTTTGAGGCTGATGCCGTCTTATCTGCCCGCCCAACTGATTTTGGCAGAGGCACAACTGCAGCGAGACCCAGAAGCCGCTTATCAGCTCCTGCGTAACATAACAGCGCAAAACCCTGAATATCCTCCTGGCTTTAACCTGCTAGCTGAAGCCGCTGGGCGAAGCGGGCACAACGGTTGGGGGCATTTGGCGCGCGCCGAGCATTTACAGCTGACAGGGCGAGTTGACCGAGGCATTCAGCAACTCTCACTGGCGCGTAACGCAGCCGAGCAAGAGAACGACCAGCAAGCGCTTGCACGTATTGAACAGCGCCGAGAAGCCTTTATTGAATACCGTAAAGCGCTGGATGACTTTTAACGACTGAAATGAATGACACGCATAAAGCTCTTGGCCTGCGAAGGGCCAGGAGCCTGATGGACTGATCACAGCGTGAAGCTGTTCTATTTAGCGTTGAAATTCAGCATACGCTCAAGCGGCTTTAGCGCTTTCTGGCGTAGCGACTCATCAACATGAATTTCCCCACTGCCGTAGCGCAGCGCATCCGCCAGATTATCCAGTGCATTCATGGCCATCCACGGGCAGTGTGCGCAGCTTCGGCAGGTAGCGCCATTACCGGCTGTCGGTGCTTCAAACAATGTCTTGCCCGGCACCGCTTGCTGCATCTTAAAGAAAATGCCGCGATCTGTTGCCACGATAAGCTGGTTATTGGGCAATGTTTGAGCGGCCTTGATTAACTGGGACGTCGACCCCGCCACATCCGCCATGTTGACCACCGCGTCCGGCGATTCAGGATGCACCAGCACCGCCGCATCAGGATAAAGGCGTTTTAAGTCCTCAATACCTTTCGCCTTGAACTCTTCATGCACAATACAGGCGCCGTCCCACATCAGCATATCAGCGCCGGTTTTTTTCTGAATATATCCCCCCAGATGCTTATCCGGTGCCCAAAGGATTTTTTCACCTTTTGCCTGCAAGTGCTCAATCACGTCAACGGCAATGGATGACGTCACCACCCAGTCAGCACGCGCTTTGACAGCTGCTGATGTATTGGCATACACCACCACGGTTCGGCCGGGGTTCGCATCGCAAAAGGCGCTGAACGCATCTACCGGGCAGCCAATATCCAGCGAGCAGGTTGCCTCCAGCGTGGGCATCAATACGCGTTTTTCAGGCGAAAGGATTTTGGCTGTTTCCCCCATAAAACGCACACCTGCCACAATCAGCGTGGTAGCGTCATGTCGAGCGCCAAAGCGCGCCATTTCAAGGGAGTCTGCCACGCAGCCACCGGTTTCTTCCGCTAACTGTTGGATAGCGTCATCGGTGTAGTAGTGCGCGACCAGGACGGCATTGTGCGTGTGCAGCAACTGCTTTATCTCTTCAACACGCGCCTGGTCTTCTGCGGGAATACGAGTAGGGCAATACGGGCTAGGGAGCGGAGCATCAAGCTCAGCTTGAGAAGTCATAATAGTCATCGTGTCTACCACTGTGACGAACAGGGAATCCCCCTGTTAAACACTAGTCGCGACCTGTGTCATCCACACATGCCGCTCGCGATTGCAACAGGCCGCTGCGTCTCTCGCGGTGACCTACTGCGCTACTAACTATTTCTCTAAGCTGTTTTCTCTTAACAGCTTTCTCTAATGAACGTTGCTTAATCACATTGCATGAAGCCATTGTGGTGGCAAATTGTTGTCTTCTGCAAGTGGTATATTGCGCGGCTGTACGCATCAGGCACACAGCAAAACGCCCCTGGCAGCAAGCTACCAAGGGCGTTGAATTTGGTGGGTCGTGTAGGATTCGAACCTACGACCAATTGATTAAAAGTCAACTGCTCTACCAACTGAGCTAACGACCCAAATTTTTGCTTACCGTGCTGACATAGCGGTCATAGCGGTCATAGCGGTATGTCTAATTACGTGCTGTTCGATGGTGGGTCGTGTAGGATTCGAACCTACGACCAATTGATTAAAAGTCAACTGCTCTACCAACTGAGCTAACGACCCCTTCGAACGGATGCATATAGTACAGACCATGATTAGCCATGGCAAGAAGTTTTTAACTTTCTCCCGCACTACACCCACAGGATTAGCCAGGCTATCCGTTTGATCCCGCAGTGTAATTAAAGCGGGTTTTATGGCCCATGCGAGCCTCTTCCGCCACGATCATGCCCGGTACAGCAACGATCGTTTTAAGGTGCCCAGATAGTTAAAAGCCAGCCATCAAGCGATTGATGGCTGGCCAGTGCGAACCGCCCCCCTGATTCGGGCAGGTGTAAAATCAGCGGCGTTTAGGCTTGCGCATTGTTTGTACCGGACGACGCTTATTTTTGTCGCGACTCCAACGGTTCTTCTCGTCCGGCGTCAGCTCAGGCACCTTACGTGTTTCAAGGTTAGCGATCGTGGCGAGATCATCGACTTCGTCTTGCGAAAGCTCGATCCACTCTCCCGCTTTAGCACGCTTATCAATAAATATGTTGCCGTAACGTACACGCTTCAGACGGCTAACCGTAAGCTCTTGAGACTCCCACAGGCGGCGCACCTCGCGGTTACGTCCCTCAAGAATGACGACGTGGAACCAGGTGTTGATACCTTCACCACCAAACTCTTGCACATCGGTAAAGCGCGCAGGGCCATCTTCCAGCATAACGCCATCCACCATCGCTACGATGTGTTCGCGCTTTACTTCACCCATTACGCGCACGGCGTATTCACGCTCAACCTGGGTTGAGGGGTGCATTAACCGGTTGGCAAGCTCGCCATCGGTCGTGAAAAGCAGCAGACCGCTGGTATTGATATCCAGTCGGCCAATGGCAATCCAGCGCTCGCCTTTTAGCCGTGGCAAACGCTCAAATACGGTACGACGGCCTTCCGGGTCTTTACGCGTGCACAGCTCGCCTTCTGGCTTGTTGTACATGATGACGCGACGCGGCGCTTCGTTCTCGGGTCGCAGTGTAACGGGGCGGTCATCGAAACTTACTTTATCGCGCATTTCAACGCGGTCACCCAGCTTGGCGACCTGGCTGTTGACCTTTACTCGGCCATCAGAAATAGCGGTTTCCATTTCGCGCCGCGAACCCAGTCCCGCTCGTGCAAGCACTTTCTGGAGTTTTTCACTAACGGGAGGGGTGTGGTTACTCTGAGTCATGATCGTCTGACCTCATATCATTGGTCTGCGTGCGTGCGCTGTCATCATGTGGGCGCTGCGCACGTGCCGCAAGTCGAGCTTCTAAATCAGCAAAACTTAGCGGCTGGGTTAACGCCGTCTCGGCGTGGTCGTCGGCTCTCTCAGCCGTCTTGGGTGGCGCATCCTGCACGCTTTCTGGCGCTTCGTCCAGTGTTTCTTTGGGCCTTGATTCCTCACTCTCCTCTTCAAGGAGAGCCTCTTGTGAAACCGGTAACTCAGCCTCTTCTCTTTCCTCCCAATTAACCAATTCATGCATGGGGGGAAGTGCATCCAGTGTTTTCAGGCCAAAATCGTCCAGAAAGCTTCGTGTAGTGGCATAGACGGCGGGCCGTCCGGGCACATCGCGGTGACCAACCACACGAACCCATCCACGCTCCATTAAGGTGCGCATGATCGAACTGCTCACGCTGACCCCGCGTACTTCTTCGATATCACCACGGGTAACGGGCTGCCGATAGGCAATCAACGACAGCGTTTCAAGCAGCGCACGCGAATAGCGCTGGGGGCGTTCGTCCCAGAGGCGTGATACCCAATGCGCAAGGCGTGGCTGAATACGCAGTTGAAACCCTGATGCGGTTTCTACCAACTCTAACGCACCCTCTTTATGGCGCAGAGCAAGGCGCGCTAACGCGTCACGCAACTCTCGTCTCGGCGGGCACTCATCGTCGATAAACAGGGTTTCGAGCCGCTCGACATCCAACGGCTCGCCTGCGGCGAGCAGCGCGGCTTCTATAATGTTGTCTAAGGTCGTGTCCTTCACGGTGCCTCCTCATCAGGCTCAAAGGCAGGCTCTTCAAAGGCGCCGTCTGTTTCCTCTAAAGCAAGCGCTTCAAAAACGGCTTCTTCTTCATCGACTATCGCGCCGCTGCGCGCTCGAACATGGATAGGAGAAAGCGGTGCGTTCTGGACAATTTCGATCATTGCCTCCTTCGCTAGCTCCAAAATAGCCATAAAGGTGACGACCACGCCTGCCCGCCCCTCTTCCAGGATAAACAGGGCTTCAAAAGGCGTGTAGCGTTGGTGCGCGCTGTCTTCGCTGAGCTGCTCCATGATCTTGAGCATACGCTCGCGGGTAGACAGTACCTCACGGCTAATCTGATGGGACTGGGTTAATTCGGCACGTTTAAGGATATCGGAAAGAGCACTCAGCAGTTCGTCCAGTTCTACATCCGGGTGAATCACCCGCGACTCAAGCGGGGGTAAACCCGCCTGCACGCTAAACCAATCCCGCCCTACACGAGGCAACGTATCCAGCGTTTCAGCAGCGGCTTTTAAACGCTCGTACTCTTGCAGGCGACGAATCAGCTCTGCCCGAGGGTCCTCTTCATCTTCGCCCTCCGCTTTGGGCGGCCGAGGCAGTAGCGAGCGCGATTTAATTTCCGCCAACATCGCGGCCATCAGCAAGTACTCACCGGCAAGCTCGATCTCCATCGCCTGCATCAGCTCTACGTACTCAATGTACTGATGAGTAATCGCGGCCACGTTGATCGTCAAGATATCTAAGTTTTGCCGACGAATAAGGTAAAGCAAGAGATCCAGCGGTCCTTCAAAGGTTTCCAGAAAAACGCGCAGCGCCTCGGGAGGAATATACAAATCCTCCGGCAGTTGAGTAATCGGCTCATCGAACAGCCGCCCAAGCGCTTCGACGACGGGCTCTTGTGCCAACGTCGCCATGCGTTCAGGATCAGCGGTGGCGTTGTGTGTGTCGCTCACTCAGTCGGTATCTCTTGGTCAGTGGGCATTAGAAGGCAGTGTAACAAAGTCAGCACCTGACGTTGCGCCTGGCGTACGGTGCGTTAGCCTGCTTCGGCAGCTTTACGATAGCGTCCTTCGTAGTCGAAGAGCTTGTCGCGAATCTGGAAATGTCGGCCCACCTTGCGCCCAACCACAAAATCCGGATAGCGCAAGCGGCGCTGCTCGCTAATAACGTCCTCTGGGTTGAGGGGTTGCCAGGGCGTGCCCGGAGCGCGCAAATGCCGACGCAAAAAGGCGGCATAAAAGGCGCGGCGCTGGGCGGGGGTTTCCAAAGCAAACCACTCAGAGAGTGTTGTGCCATCCTCATCGTAATAGGTCACTTTCAGACGCGGCAGGCCTCGGCCATTAAGGGTTGCGTCCAACTGCATGCCACTTACCCGTAATACACGGGCATCTTTTAATTTGAGTGCATCTTTAAGCTTGTCATCCGCATCCACCAGCAGCTGTTCGCAACCGTGACAGCGACGCGCCGCAATATCATTTTCAGCGCCACAGCTATCGCACACCTTGAAGCGAAAGCGAAAATCACACTGGTGGCGCTTGCCTTTATCATCGTCAAGCAGCCCTTGGCAGCGACGCCCAAAATGCTCAATGACCAGTTCGCCGTCGCGCTTGCCCCAAAACAGATTAGCGTGGCCGCAGGCCGGGCATTCAACCTGCACCGGCTCATTGTCGCCCGGCGGTTTTGGCTCGCCCACTTCTGGTGCGTAAAGGTCCCAGGGGTTGCCCGCGTAATCCAAAATAAGGCAATCCTGCTTACCCGGTGAGAGCCGAAGCCCTCGGCCCGCAATCTGCTGGTAAAGGCTGACTGACTCCGTAGGCCGAAGCATCGCAATCAAATCCACATGGGGCGCATCAAAGCCGGTCGTCAGTACCGAGACATTCACCAGGTATTTAAGCTCACGCGCCTTAAACGCATTAATCAGCTCAGTACGCTCTGCCGACGGGGTCGCTCCGGTAATCAGCGCTGCCTGGTCGGCAGGCAAATACCCCATGATCTCTTCAGCGTGGGCGACAGTTGCTGCAAATATCATCACCCCATGCCGCTCAGCGGCGCGCTCAACAATCTGACTGATAATCATGGGGGTGGCGCGATTGCCTGCCACGACGCGATTTAGCTCGGCTTCACGGTAATGGCCGTTTTCTGCAGGCGCCAGCATGGAAAAATCATACCCTTCAATCGCCATATCCAGGCGTTTGGGTTCGGCAAGATAGCCTTGCTTTACCATCAAACGCAGCGGCTGTTCGAACACGCAGTCACGAAAAAAGCTTGCGTCACTGCCGCGCACCATGCCGTGGTAATGACGATGGTAGATAAACCCCTGGCCTAGCCGGTAAGGCGTCGCGGTCAGCCCTAACACTTTCAAATGCGCGTTTTGTGCCCGCAGGTGATCAATCACTTGGCGGTAGCTTGCGTCTTTATCAAGCGACACCCGGTGGCACTCATCAATGACCAGTAGAGTGAAGCCTTCGTCATTGAACGCCTCCAGATTACGCACTACCGACTGCACCGAGCCAAACACGACCTGGCGCGACGCCTCCTTGCGCTTTAAACCCGCGCTGAAGATATCGGCTTTAAGCCCATAGGCCTGATACTTGGCGTGATTCTGCTCCACCAGCTCGCGTACATGCGCCAATACCAATACGCGACCTCTCGCCAAGCGGGCCAGTTCGGCAATCACCAACGACTTCCCGCTTCCCGTAGGTAATACCACCACCGCGGGTTCGCTGGACGCACGAAAATGCGTAACAACACGTTTCACCGCGTCCGTTTGGTAAGGGCGTAAAGCAGGTGGTGACATATAACTCCAACAGCCAGAAAATTACTTTGCTGGCTCAAGCGGGCAAGAGAAACCAGGAACAGCGTTAGCCATAACGGCGGCCCTTGGGCCGCCGTTATGTGTTACGTATGGCTTAACGGTGTGCGGTATTAACCGACCCAAACACGCGCGTTGCGGAACATGCGCAGCCAGGCACCATCTTCTATCCACTCTGCCGGACGCCAGGAGTTGGTGACCGCGCGGGTAACGCGCTCCGGATGAGGCATCATGATCGTGACGCGGCCATCAGAGGTGGTTAACCCAGTAATACCTGACGGCGAACCGTTAGGGTTAGCCGGATAGCGCGTGGTCACCTGCCCATAGTTATCAATGTAGCGAAGAGCAATCTGATTGCTGGATTGCATGCTACGCAGGTGCGCGGCATCGCGGAACTCAGCACGCCCTTCCCCATGGGCCACCGCAATAGGCAGCAGGGAGCCTTCCATGCCAGCCAGTAGAACCGAGGGCGTTTTTTCAACGCGCAGCATGGCTACCCGCGCCTCAAACTGCTCGGACTCGTTACGCACAAAGCCTGGCCAGTTTTCAGCCCCTGGAATCAATGACTTCAACTGCGAAAGCATCTGGCATCCGTTACACACGCCCAGCGAGAAGCTGTCTTCGCGGGTCAAGAAGGCGGCAAACTGATCGCGTGCGCGCTCGTTAAACAGCACGGATTTCGCCCAGCCACCACCCGCGCCTAACACATCGCCGTAAGAGAAACCGCCACAGGCAACGAGCCCTTTGAACTCATCAAGCGCAACACGGCCTTCCAGAATGTCACTCATGTGAACATCAATCGCTTCAAAGCCGGCTTTATCAAATGCCCAGCCCATCTCGACCTGGCCATTAACGCCCTGCTCACGCAGTACCGCAACAGCGGGCTTGGCCATATTGATAAACGGCGCGCTGACATCCTCATTAATATCAAACGTGGGCGTCGCCGAGAGGCCAGGGTCACGCGTATCGAGCAGGTTGTCGAACTCGTTTTTAGCGCACTCGGGATTATCACGCAGTGCCTGCAGGCGATAGCTGGTTTCAGACCAGGTACGCTGTGTCAGTTGGCGCGTGGTTTCCAGCAGCGGCTCTTCAAACAGGGTTACGCGCACCTGGTCGTCGTAACGCGGCCGGGCGATGACGCCACAGGTTTCAATACCCGCGACTGCAAACTGCGCCAACACCTCTTCGGTGTGCTCGCGGTTGACCTGAATCACCGCGCCAAGCTCTTCCGAGAACAGCGCATTAAGCGCTTCAACGGGCTCGTCAATCATCCAGTCGAGTTTGATCTCAAGGCCGGTGTGCGCCGCAAAGGCCATTTCCAACAGCGTGACCAACAAGCCGCCATCGCTACGGTCATGGTACGCCAGCAGCTTACCGTCACGATTAAGCCCCTGAATCACCTCAAAGAAGGCTTTGATATCTTCTGGGTCGTCGACATCCGGGCAGGTATCGCCTACCTGACCATATACCTGCGCCAGCGCAGAGCCGCCCAAGCGATTTTGACCGCTCCCCAGGTCGATCAGAATAAGATCCGACTCGTCTTGATCCAGGTTGATCTGTGGCGTCAGGGTTGCCATCGCATCAGTAACAGGCGCGAAGCCGGTAATCACTACCGACAGCGGTGATGTAACGCTTTTCTCTTCGCTATCCCCTTGGTCACTCACATCCTGCCAGGAGGTACGCATCGACATGGAGTCTTTGCCGACCGGCACCGCAATACCTAACGCCGGGCAAAGCTCCATCCCCACCGCATGAACCGCATCATAAAGCGCCTGGTTTTCGCCAGGGTGATCAGCGGCGCTCATCCAGTTAGCAGAAAGCTTGATATCGCTTAGCTTGGCAATGGGCGCTGCCGCGAGATTCGTAATCGCCTCGGCAACCGCCAGGCGTGCGCTGGCGGCGGGGTCAATCAAGGCAACCGGCGGACGCTCCCCCATCGCCATCGCTTCACCGGCATGGGTGTCATAGCTGGCCGTTGTGACCGCTACATCCGCAACCGGCACCTGCCAAGGGCCGACCATTTGGTCACGCGCCACCTGGCCTGTAATAGAGCGGTCGCCAATGGTAATCAAGAAGCTTTTGGAGGCCACGGCAGGCAGGCGTAGAACGCGATCAAGCGCCTCACGCAGGTCGAGATTATCCAGCATCACACCGGAAAGCTCTGGTGCATGGCGCTCAAAGCTGCGCTGCATTTTCGGCGCTTTACCGAACAGCACGCTCATGGGCAGGTCAATTGGCTTGCTGTTGAAGTGGCCATCGCGCACTTCAAGGTGGTGGTCAGCCTGCGCTTCACCCACCACCGCATAGGGGCAACGCTCGCGCTTACACAGCGCATCAAACGTTGCCAGGTCTTCAGCCGCAACGGCCAGCACGTAGCGCTCCTGCGCTTCGTTACACCAGATTTCAAGCGGGCTCATACCCGGCTCGGCATTCGGCACCGCACGTAAATCGAACAGCCCACCCCGGTTGCCGTCTTTAACAAGCTCCGGCAGCGCGTTGGAAAGGCCACCCGCGCCCACATCGTGGATAAAGCAGATCGGGTTTTTGTCCCCCATCGCCCAGCAACGGTCAATCACTTCCTGGGCGCGTCGCTCGATTTCCGGGTTTTCACGCTGTACCGAAGCAAAGTCCAGGTCGGCGCTTGAGGTGCCGGAAGACATGCTGGAGGCCGCGCCGCCGCCCAGGCCAATCAACATCGCCGGGCCACCCATCACAATCAGCTTTCCGCCGACAGGAATATCGCCCTTTTGAACGTGCTGGGCGCGAATATTACCGTAACCGCCCGCCAGCATAATCGGCTTGTGGAAGCCGCGACGCTCAATGCCGCCCTCGTTGAGCGTGTCCTGCTCGTAGGTCCGGAAGTAACCGGTAAGATTCGGGCGGCCAAACTCATTATTAAACGCCGCGCCGCCAATCGGGCCTTCCAGCATGATGGCAAGGGCAGATTGCATGCGCTCGGGCTTGCCGTAGTCAAACGCTTCCCATGGCTGTACGAATTCAGGGATACGCAGGTTGGAAACGGTAAAACCGGAAAGGCCCGCTTTCGGCTTGCCGCCGATACCGGTGGCGCCTTCATCGCGAATTTCACCACCCGAGCCTGTCGCCGCACCAGGGAACGGCGCAATCGCTGTCGGATGGTTATGGGTTTCCACCTTCATCAGAATATGAATCGGCTCCTGATGCGTTCCGTACAGCGCACGCTCTCCCTCAGCACCGGTCAGCGGCGTGGGATAAAAACGCCCCGCCTGGCTGCCTTTGATAACCGCAGCGTTATCGCTATAGGCCGACAAGACATTTTCAGGGGAGGTTGCAAAGGTGTTCTTGATCATCTTGAACAGCGAATGGGTCTGCGGCTCGCCGTCAATGACCCAATCCGCGTTGAAGATTTTATGCCGGCAGTGCTCAGAGTTCGCCTGGGCGAACATCATCAGCTCAATGTCGGTGGGGTTGCGCTGAAGCTCGTTAAAGGCATCGACCAGATAGTCGACTTCGTCATCGGCAAGCGCCAGGCCCAATTCACGGTTAGCGGTTACCAGCGCCTCGCGCCCGCTGTTTAAAATATCCACGCTACCCAGCGGTGCCGGGTCGTGGTGAGCAAATAGCGCCGCCGCTTCAGCCGCATCATTAAGCACGGTTTCGGTCATTCGGTCGTGCAACAGCGCCATCAGCGCAGCCAGGCTCTCTTCGCTGGGCGCACGGCTAAACCCTACCCGATAATCAACACCACGCTCTATCCGGCGAATGCCCGACAGCCCACAGTTATGTGCAATATCCGTCGCTTTGGATGACCAGGGCGACTGGGTGCCTAACCGCGGTACGACCAGAAAACGTTGAGCGTCGGCAGGTATCTCGGCATGGGTGGGGGTGCCGTAATCCAACAGTTGCGCCAAACGCTCGTGAGAGGCATCACTGAGTTCTTCACGGTGGTCAATCAAATGAACATAGTGGGCAGACAGCGCCTCCACCTCGGGAACACGTTCACGCAGCACCGTTAGCAACCGTGTATGACGGAAGGTAGAAAGGGCGGGCGCGCCTCGCAATTCGAGCATATCCTGAAGCCTCTAGAGCAGGGAGAATTCGTGCAGGGAAATAGCAGGCCGCCAAGCGGCCCCTTAAATGACACTCATTGGGCCCTATGATACTGGAAAGCGGCGGCCACACGAAATCAACAAGGTGACAGCATGACGATGGCTGGGTATTGTGGCTGCTTGTTTCATCCCGACAAGACCTTATGCCGACATTGATCCATGCCCATTTTTTAGCGCACATTCGCCTCTATTTAACCTTTATTATCATTATCTTATTGATACTTGCGCCCACCTTGCCCAAGGTACCACCTGGCGAGCATTTAACGCATATCCAGGCAAAAGATTTTATCACGGCTCAGACGCGCAACACGCCCACGACTTACTACGAGGGCCGCCAGGGACCCACTGGGTTTGAGTACGAGCTGATGCATCAGTTTGCCGAGTATTTGGGAGTAAGCCTCAACCTCAACGCCAAACATCACCCTGAAAGCGTATTGTCGGCCGTGCGTGAACAAGGCGATTTTGGCGCTGCCGCCCTGCCGCTACTCCCTGACGCATCCGATGTGCACTACACCCGCCCCATCATTCAAATGCAACCACTGCTGGTGTACCGGCGCGGTTTACACGGCATAAAGGCACCCAGCGACCTGGTAGGCCTTGAGATTGGCACGCTAAGCCAGGCAGGTACCAGCGAAGCGCTGCGCGAGTTGCAGCGCGACTACGCTGACTTAAGCTGGAAAGAGTCTCACGCATTGGATGTCGATGAACTGCTTGTCCAGGTCGAGAGCGGCGTACTCGACGCAGCGGTTATTTTTGATCATCAGTTCCGGCTTAACCGACTCTTTTTCCCCAATGTAGAGCGCGGCTTTTTAATGGGCGACCCGCTTTCCATGGTATGGGCGCTTCCTCGCGGCCGCGGTTTAGGGCTGCTTGAAGCCGCCAATGACTTCCTGCAAACCCTTCAAGAAAATGGCACGCTCGACCACCTGGTTAACCGCTACTTTGGCCATGACGACTATTTGGAGTACGTGGGTACGCGCACCTTTTTGACGCATCTGGATGCGCGCCTACCCCAGTTTACCGACCTGTTTAAGCAGGCAGCACGTGACACAGGATTTGACTGGAAACTGCTGGCGGCAGTGGGTTATCAGGAATCCCACTGGGACGCGGAAGCGGTGTCCCCCACCGGCGTGCGAGGCGTTATGATGCTCACCCACCCTACCGCCAGCGAAATGGGTGTGGATAACCGCCGAGACGCGGCGCAAAGCATTGATGGGGGCGCCCGCTACCTGCGCAGCCTGAAAGACCGCCTGCCTGAAAGCATTACCGGAGATGATCGTCTTTATATGGCCATGGCGGCCTACAATGTTGGCCTTGGCCACCTTTACGATGCACGTAAAATTACCCAAGAGCTCGGTGGGGACCCCAACCGCTGGCAAGATGTTCGCGAGGCGCTTCCCCTGTTACAGCAACAGGAGTGGCATAGCCAAACGCGCCACGGCTATGCGCGTGGCGGTGAGCCGGTCATTTATGTGCGCAATATCCGGCGCTACTACGAGATGCTGGAGTACGTTGAGCACAGCCGTCAGCAATTTTTCCAGTTAGGTCAAACCGCAACCAGCGATTCTCTCCTACTGCCATTTGAGTTAATTCCGCCGTTGAATCAATAGCCTCACTACAGAGCCCTCCCGCTCGATTCCACGTTGCCCTTCGTGGTTAAAGAAAATTTCTGGCGTTTGGATTACGCTTTTCAAATAGCAGGTAAAAACGTACTGGCGATTACAAGCGTTTATCCTGCGTCTGCGACCAGGGCATTGCACCTCAGCACTTTATGCCAACCTGGTTGGATAAGCAGTTGGCCATGTTTGGTTAGACCTTAGACCAATAGAAACGGGTTAGATAGATAAGAGTTGGTTACATCGAAAACCATTAATGACTTCGCCGGAAGGCATGCACAGCCATCAGCTAACCGACCACGTACTGTTTCCTACTTGGCAGGCGGCTTCCGCCAGGTTCAGGTTGAAGGGAGTGACGATGAAAGACACCGAACTGACGCAGCGTAAGAACGACCATCTGGATATCGTGCTACACCCAAGCCAGGCCGCTAGTACCCTTCGTCCAGGCTTTGAACACTGGCGCTTTGAGCATTGTGCGCTGCCGGAATTAAACCTGGATGATATTGATCTGGGGACCTACCTATTCGGACAACCTCTAAAAGCGCCCATCCTCATCAGCTCGATGACCGGCGGGGCGAGTCGGGCCAAGGATATCAACCGGCACTTGGCAGAGGCCGCTCAAACGCTGGGCCTTGCCATGGGCGTGGGTTCACAACGCGTAGCCATTGAAGGCGAAGCCAACTGGGGCCTCACGAGCGAACTGCGCCAAATTGCCCCGGACATCCCACTGCTGGCCAACCTGGGAGCCGCCCAAATTAAAGGCGAACGCGGGCTTGATTATGCCCGCCGCGCGGTCGATATGATCGAAGCTAACGCACTAATTATTCATATCAACCCGCTACAGGAAGCGCTGCAAACCGGTGGAGATCGCGACTGGCGTGGCATACTCACCGCCATTGAGCGCACCGTTGCCGCACTGGACGTGCCGGTGGTGGTCAAGGAAGTGGGGGCTGGGCTGTCTGTTTCTGTGGGTCGTCAACTTGCCGAAGCGGGCGTGGCGATGCTGGACGTTGCGGGCGCGGGTGGCACCAGTTGGGCGGCCGTTGAGGGTGAGCGCGCCAGCACGCCACAAGCGCGTGCCATCGCCATGGCCTTCGCCGACTGGGGAATCCCCACCTCACAAGCACTGCACGATTTGCGCCAGGCACTGCCCGGTATGCCGCTGATCGCTTCAGGCGGGGTGGCCAGCGGTATTGATGCGGCTAAAGCACTCTGTTTAGGCGCTCATCTGGTAGGTCAGGCAGCGGCGGTGCTGGGCAGTGCCACCACCTCAAGCGATGCCGTTATCGAGCACTTTCAAACGCTCATTGAGCAGCTGCGCGTTGCCTGTTTTTGTACCGGCAGCGCGGACCTGGTGGCGTTAAAGCACGCGACGCTTACGCAGGTTGAGGCGGGGGCATGAGCCACTACGCGGTCATATCACCACCGTTATATAGCCACGTTAACGCACTCCAAGCCTTTGCTCTGCAAGTCATTGTGCGTGGCCACCAGGTGACGTTTATCCCGCGGTTTCTTGACACGCCAGAGAGCTATAAAACACGCTAGCGCCTTGCCGCAAAAAACGCTTTTAACAACTTGCTGGCCGATGGCGCCAGCACGCCCGCCGTCACCTCCACATGGTGATTAAACCACGGCTGGGCCAGCAGGTTAGCCTTGGATTCCACCATACCGGTACGAGGCTCAGCAGCGCCATAAACCAAACGCTTTAGGCGTGCATGCACAATGGCGCCCGCGCACATCATGCACGGCTCCAGCGTGACATACAGCGTACACCCTTCCAGCCGGTAATTGGCACTCTGCTGCCCGGCTTCACGCAGGGCACGAATTTCCGCATGGCCGCTAGGGTCACAGCTCAGCACCGGCGCATTGTGGGCAGCAGCAAGAATCTCTCCTTCGCTATTCACCACCACAGCCCCTACCGGCACTTCACCCGCCTCAGCCGCCAAATGTGCCTGTTCAAGGGCACGGTGCATGTAAAATTCATCGCTGCGTATCAAGGCAAACTCCGCTAAGGTAGCAAAATGATGGTAGCAACGGCGGCCTCGCCGTATGTGATGTTCGCCACGATGGGCAACAATAGATAGCACCAAGGATACCTGGAATGACCGACGCGCTGAATACGTTAGTAAACCTGCTTGAGCTTGAAGTCCTCGAAGAGACGCTCTTTCGAGGGCAAAGCCAGGACCTGGGCTTTCCTCAGCTTTATGGTGGACAGGTGCTTGGTCAAGCGCTCGCGGCGGCCTCACGTACAGTACCCGCTGAGCGTCACCCACACTCTCAACACGGTTACTTTCTTCGCCCTGGCGACCCGCACCGTCCAGTGGTCTATCAGGTGGATAACGTACGCGATGGCGGGAGCTTTACCACGCGCCGCGTTACGGCGATTCAAAAAGGCCGACCGATCTTCTTTTGTAGCGCCTCGTTTCACAGCCCTGAAGAAGGTTTTCGTCACCAGCGCGCCATGCCCTATGTCGAGTCGCCGGAAGCCTTGATTGAGAGCGGCGCCGCCAAGCACTCACGCTTTCCGGGCCACCCTATCGAGTTTTTGCATATTAAAGGCAATCCGGATGGCGGCGACCCGGCCGGGCAGTGTTTATGGTTCCGCTTTGCAGGCACGCTACCCGATGCCCCCGCCCTGCACCGGCACTTGCTCTCCTACGCCTCTGATTTCAATCTGCTGACCACCAGCTTACTGCCCCATGGCATTCAGTTCACTGACCCGAAGCTGCGTATCGCAAGCCTTGACCACGCGCTATGGCTTCATGAGGATGCACGGCTGGATGAGTGGCTTTTATACGTCATAGATTCCCCCTGGGCAGGCAACTCGCGAGGCTTGGCACGCGGTCATATCTATCGCCGTGATGGCCGCTTGATTGCCTCTACCGCACAGGAAGGGCTGACACGCATGCATGACGCGCCGATTCGCTAAGCTTCGTACAAAAGCCTTTAGACGTCGCTCCTCAAAAGCACAACGCCCGCAGCAAGTGCGGGCGTTGAAAGAAGCGATTAAACCGGCGTATTAAACACCCGAAACATCACTGGCCATAAGCCTCATCGATCGTTTTGAGCGGGTAGTGAGCCGGGTACGGTTTGCGCGCTACGCCTGAATCTACTGCCGCCTGAGCCACCGCGGAAGAAACGCGCTCCAGCAAGCGAATATCGACCGGCGTGGGGATAATGTACTCACGACCAAAGCTCATTTCCGTACGCTCATAGGCATTCAACACTTCCTCGGGAACCGGCTCGCGGGCCAGATCCTTAAGCGCATGCACAGCGGCAAGCTTCATGGCTTCGTTAATCCGTGTAGCGCGCACATCCAACGCCCCACGGAAAATAAACGGGAAGCCCAACACGTTGTTTACCTGGTTTGGGAAGTCTGAACGGCCGGTCGCCATAATCACATCCGGGCGCGCTTCACGGGCAACGTCAGGATGAATTTCCGGGTCCGGGTTGGTGCAGGCGAAAATCACCGGGTCAGCGGCCATCTTTTTAACCTGCCCAGCCGACAGCAAGCCTGGGCCAGAAAGTCCAATAAACACATCGGCGCCGTCGATAGCATCATCCAGCGTGCGCATGTCAGTATCCAGCGCAAACTCTGCCTTGTACTCATTGATACCCTCACGGCCGGTATGGATAACGCCACGGCGATCCAGCATCACCAGATTCTCTTTTTTGGCGCCACACGAAACCAGCAGGCGCATGCAGGCAATAGCTGCCGCACCGGCCCCCATGCAAACGATCTTCACGCTATCTATCGTTTTACCAGCAATTTCCAACGCGTTCAGCATACCCGCAGCCGTTACAATAGCCGTGCCGTGCTGGTCATCGTGGAAGACGGGGATATTGCAGCGCTCAACCAGCGCTTTTTCAATCTCAAAGCACTCGGGCGCTTTGATATCTTCAAGATTAATGCCGCCCCAGGTATCGGCAATGCGGGCAACGGTGTCGATAAACGCCTGCGGGCTTTCGGCGTCTACTTCAACATCTACCGAGTTGATCCCGGCAAAGCACTTGAACAATACGCCCTTGCCTTCCATCACCGGCTTGCTGGCCAGCGGGCCAAGGTTCCCCAAGCCTAAAATGGCGCTGCCATCGGTAATAACGGCGACCAAATTTCCCTTGCCCGTATAACGGTAAGCATTTTCAGGATCACGGGCAATTTCGCGAACCGGCTCAGCAACGCCTGGGCTATATGCCAGTGCCAAGTCCCGGGCTGTTGCGGTGGGCTTGGTTAACTCCACCGATAGCTTGCCAGGAATCGGTTTCGCATGATAGTCCAGCGCTGCCTGCTTATTTGCATCCGTCATAATGAGGGTCCAATTAGCCTAAAATAGATATAAGTGCTTCCAGAATATAGAAAAACCCAAGGCGCCTCAAGCGCGCCGTCAACTCAAAAAGAAAACGCTTTTTTTAGCGATTTTTCCTTCACGTTAATTACTTTTCCCAACCATTTGCTGAATCTTATGCAGAAGCATTTTAGCTATAACGCATTGCTTATTGCTGTATCGCAGCATTTATGAAAAACCCTTCCATCTCGCCATTTGTTCATCCAAATAGGCATTTATAGAAATTCGCCCATAAAAAAACCCACGCCGT
Source organism: Halomonas sp. 111 (assembly GCF_052379685.1). NCBI lineage: Bacteria > Pseudomonadati > Pseudomonadota > Gammaproteobacteria > Oceanospirillales > Halomonadaceae > Halomonas > Halomonas sp. 111. The sequence continues at coordinate 89,388 of NZ_JBQSYV010000015.1, read as the reverse complement.
AGCGTGGGTTTTTTCTTACAAGTACCTGGTATTTTACCCGCACTTGCAGTGTGGCTGATCCGTCAGGATTAGCCGCGCTTAACAGCAGCGCCGAAACGCTTGTTGAAGCGCTCTACACGGCCACCGGTGGTCGCTTGCTTCTGCTTACCTGTGTAGAACGGGTGGCAGTTGGAGCATACGTCTAGCGAGAAATCCTGGCCAGAAGTAGAGCCTACCTGGAAGCTAGCACCGCAAGAGCAGTTAGCGGTGACCGTATTGTAATTCGGGTGAATACCTTGTCTCATCGTGATGATCTCTCAAGCGGTATGCCGCCACCTGATCCGTTGCCAGGCACCGCATACGGGTTTGGAAAAACTACTAACCGGTTAACCGTCTGATCGTTTAGATTCAGAGCGGCCGCATATTTTAGCAAAACTTATCGCCGGAGGCCAATTGCCTGACACTGTTTCTTTGCAGGTGCTAAAAGTCGCCTTGCCGTCCCCACTCCGACGCCTGTTTGATTACCTGCCCGCCAGCCGCACTCCCCCTTGCGGCTGGCAGCCTGGGCTTCGTGTACGCGTACCCTTTGGGCGGCGCGAAGTGGTGGGCGTGGTAGTTGAACTGGCTGCCACCAGTGAACTACCACGCAGCCAGTTACGTGCTGTCAGCGAAGCGCTGGATGATGCACCACTTCCCAATGACTGGCTGTGGCTATGCCGGTTTGCCGCACGCTACTACCAACACAGCTTGGGCGATACGCTCCATCATGCGCTGCCTGCACGGCTGCGCCAGGGCCACCCAATGGCTGGGCGCACGCAAACGCTGTGGTTTGCCGTAACGCATACCCAGCCGGATTTAAGCCGAGCGCCCAAACAAGCCGAGCTGTATGCGCTTTTATGTCAGCATCCGCACGGCCTGCCTTCGCGGGCTATCAGCGCCCACGGCTTTAGCCGCGACCAGCTGCTAGCACTGGGCAAGAAGGGGCTGGTCACCCACCAGGAAATCACCCTGACCGCCCCCGAGACGCCGAGTGGCAGTTTGCTTGCCACACCGGCACTGCCGCTCAATCGTGAGCAGGCCACCGCCCTTGCGGTGCTACACGAAAAGCTTGAAAGCTACCACCCTTGTCTGCTGGAAGGCGTTACCGGCAGCGGCAAGACAGAAGTGTATCTTCAGCTTATTGAAGCGATTGCCGCCAAAGGCAAGCAGTCGCTGGTACTAGTGCCGGAAATCGGCCTGACGCCGCAAACCCTGGCGCGCTTTAGAAGCCGCTTTCGGGTGCCCGTGGTGGCACTCCACTCCGGCTTAACCGACCCCGAACGGCTGGACGTTTGGGAAGCCGCTGCAAACGGGCGGGCGCTGATTATCATCGGGACACGCTCGGCGATCTTTACCCCGCTTGCCAACCCAGGCGCGATCATTGTCGATGAAGAGCACGACGGCTCTTACAAGCAGCACGACGGGCTGCGTTACCACGCCCGCGACCTGGCCGTTGCACGCGCTCATTACCACGGCATTCCACTACTGCTGGGCAGCGCCACGCCTTCGCTTGAGAGCCTACAGCAGGCGCTTTCCGGTAGTTATCGCCACCTGCGCCTTACTCAGCGGCCCAGCCGCCATCAGCCCGCCAAGCTGGAGCTTCTTGATTTACGCCACCAGCGCCGCCAGGGGGGCCTGCTACCGGGTGCTATCAAAGCGATCAAAAGCACCTTGAGTGCGGGCAAGCAGGTGCTGATTTTCATCAACCGGCGCGGCTTTGCGCCGTCGCTTGCCTGCCACGCCTGCGGCTGGATGGCGGAATGCGGCCAGTGCGATTCACGCATGACGCTGCACCGCCAGCCGCCGCTACTTGCCTGCCACCACTGCGATAGCCGTCGTGCCCTGCCGGATGCCTGCCCCGAGTGCGGCAGCGGCGACTTACGTGCGCTGGGAAGCGGCACCGAGCGTACCGAAGAGACGCTCCAAGGCCTTTTCCCCAAGGTCACCGTGCACCGTATTGATCGCGACAGCACCCGCAAGAAAGACAGCTTTGAGCAGATCCTAAAGGAGATTCAGCGGGGTGAGCCTTGCCTGCTGGTGGGGACGCAGATGCTTGCCAAAGGGCATCATCTGCCTCACGTCACACTGGTGGTTGTGGTGAATGCTGACGGCGGTCTTTACGCCGCCGACTTCCGTGCCCTGGAGCATAGCGCGCAGCTGCTGGAACAGGTGGCCGGGCGCGCAGGACGTGCAGCCGACCAAGGGCGGGTACTGGTGCAAACACTGCATCCGGATGACCCTCACTTAGGGCTGCTGGCCGAACAGGGCTATGGAGCATTGGCGAGAAACTTACTGGAAGAGCGCCGCCAGGCACACCTGCCGCCGTTCACGTTTATGGCGCTACTACGGATCGAAAGCCCCCAGGAACCGGCGGCCCTTGCCTTAGCGCAACAGGCGGGCCAAGCGCTGCGCGAGTGGCTGAAAACCTCAGGCCTTACCACTTACTGCCTGGGCCCCGTGCCTGCGCCCATGGAGCGACGCCAAAATCGCTACCACATGCACTTGATGCTGACCGCCAATAAGCGCAGTCAATTGCACGTGGCGGCCAGTTGGCTGGTGCAATGGCTTGAGGCCAACCGCGAGGCGCGTAAGGTGCGCTGGTCGATTGATATCGACCCTCAAACGCTTGCCTAGCCTGCGGCGCCGCCGTTGAAAATAGCCAGGATTACCAAGGACACTTATGCAAGGATCGCATCAACACCTTTGAAACTGCGCGCCAAATGCTGATAATGGCCGCTTTGCTGATGCACTTCGTAAGTGCGCACTTGCACACGCCGCCACCGACGTTACCCGGATACCTAAATGAAAGACACGATTGTTTCCCTGCTCAACGGCGCCATTGATGCGCTTAAGCACCAAGGCGTGCTGCCTGATGACCTTCAGCCCAACATCAAAGTTGACCCCACCAAAGACAAAGCGCACGGCGATTACGCCACGAACCTGGCACTCATGCTGGCCAAGCCTGCTGGTAAAAACCCTCGTGAGCTGGCCGAGGCGCTGATTGCCGCGCTGCCAGAAAGCGATGCACTTCAAAAAACCGAAATTGCTGGACCCGGGTTCATCAACTTTTTTGCCGCCGCAGATGCCGCCGCCCAAATTGTGGCGCAAGTGCTGGATAGCGGCGACGCCTTTGGCCGCAGCATGATGGGCAAGGCTGAAAAAGTGCAGGTCGAATTTGTATCGGCCAACCCAACAGGCCCGTTACACGTAGGCCACGGCCGCGGTGCCGCGATTGGCGACTGCCTGTGCCGCCTGCTGGAAGCAACCGGTTACGATGTCACGCGTGAGTTTTACTACAACGATGCCGGCGCGCAAATTGCCAACCTGGCCCGTTCGGTACAGGCGCGCGCCAAAAATCTGGGCCCTGATGATGAAAGCTGGCCGGAAGACGGCTATCGCGGCGAATACATTACCGATGTCGCTAACGACTACCTGGCGGGCAAAACGGTCACTGCCGATGACCGTGAAGTAACCGCCAAGGCAGACGCTGATGACCTGGAGGCCATTCAAGAGTTTGCCGTTGCCTGGCTGCGTCGCGAACAGGATCTGGACCTAAAGGCTTTCGGCGTTGAATTTGACGTGTACTTCCTGGAGTCATCGCTTTATCAGGACGGCAAGGTCAACGAAGCGGTTGAAAAACTCGTCGCCAACGGCCACACCTATGAAGAAGATGGCGCCATGTGGCTGCGTACCACTGACTTTGGCGATGACAAAGACCGCGTCATGCGCAAGCGTGAAGGCGGCTATACCTACTTCCTGCCCGACGTTGCTTACCACCTGGATAAATGGCAGCGCGGCTTTACCACCGTGATTAACGAGCAGGGGGCCGACCACCACTCGACCGTTACCCGTGTGCGTGCGGGCCTTCAAGCGCTGGAAGTGGGCATTCCCAAAGGCTGGCCCGACTACGTACTGCACCAGATGGTGATGGTCACGCGCTCTGGCGTTGAAGTAAAGCTCTCCAAGCGGGCAGGCAGCTACGTTACGGTGCGCGACCTGATTGATGAAGTGGGCCGTGATGCCACGCGCTTCTTCCTCGCTGCACGCCGTGCCGACTCCCAGCTAACTTTCGATATTGACCTGGCGCGTTCGCAGTCCAACGACAACCCGGTGTACTACATTCAGTACGCCCACGCGCGCGTAAGCAGCATGCTGCGTAAAACAGAGGCAGCGGGCCAGCCTTTTGATCACGCCCTGGCGCTTGCCAACCTCGCGCTGCTGGGAAGCGACCAAGAAAAAGCCGTGCTTAACCGCCTGGCGCGCTATCCAGAAGTGGTTCAAAACGCGGCGAAAAACCGCGAACCGCAGCAAGTGGCGCAGTATCTACTGGACCTGGCGGGGGATTTCCATACCTGCTACAACGCGGTCAAAGTCATGGTCGAAGACGATACGCTTCGTAACGTGCGTCTCTCGCTGGGTCTGGCAACCCGTCAGGTACTGCGTAATGGCCTGGACTTGATGGGCGTTAGCGCCCCCGAGGAGATGTAAGCCATGGCCAGCCCGCGCAAAAAGCCTGCTCGCCCTCGCCAGGGCGCTACCTCGCAGCGTAAAGCCCCTCGCTCCTCCAAAGGCAGAGGATTTCGCCTGCCGGGGTGGGTATGGGGTCTTGCCGGTATGGCCGCAGGTTTTTTCCTTGCTCAGCACCAGCACGGCACGGCGCCCTGGCAGGACACGCCAAGTGATCAGCCGCAGGCAACGGTACTCTCCAAACCCGAAAGTGCCGAGCGTGCCGCCGCCAGGGAAAACGAAACCGCAAGCGAACCCTCGATGCCCACGTTCGAGTTCTATACCTTGCTGCCTGAAACCGAGGTCATTGCCCCGGGTGTCACGCTTCCTTCAAGCGTTACCCGCCCAGAAGTTGCCGAGCAAGTTGATGTGCAAGCCGCCGAGAGCGCCTCACCCCAAACGTCATCAACTGACGACCCTATCGCTCAGGTGATTGCGGCCAACACGCGGCCGGAAGAGCAGGCAAGTACCGCGCAGCCGACAGCCCCCGCCAGCACCAGCGCGCCTAATCGCTACGTATTGCAGGCCGCTTCGTTTCGTGAGCTAAGCGATGCCGAGCAACTACGCAGCCGGTTACGTAATTTGAGCCTACTGGCGCAAATCAGCGAAGTGCAAGCGGGCGGCGATACGTGGCACCGTGTCCAGGTAGGCCCTTACGAAGACACTCGCGAGTTGAACCGCGCCCAGGATTTAATGACCACGCAAGGCATTGAACCCTTGTTGATACAGCTGCAAAACTGATTTTAAGAACCGGGCCTCCAACGAATAAAGCGGTAGGCGTTACCCAGCGGGCGGTTGATTTTTTATCAGCCGCCCGCATTTTATTGTTCATCGTCTTTTATAGGCGGTCGCTCTATCACCGTTTAAGCGGCCGTTCAGTTATCGGGAGCACGCCTCCCCCAAGGAGTTATCTCCATGACCACTATCGTATCCGTACGTCGCGGTAATCAGGTTGCCCTGGCAGGCGACGGCCAGGTATCACTTGGCAACACCGTGATGAAAGGCAACGCCAGCAAGGTGCGTCGCCTTTACCGTGGCAAGGTGCTCGCCGGTTTTGCAGGCGGCACCGCTGACGCATTTACGCTGTTTGAGCGCTTTGAAGCCCAACTTGAAAAGTACCAGGGCCACTTGACCAAGGCGGCCGTTGAGCTAGCCAAAGACTGGCGCACCGACCGCGCCCTGCGCCGGTTGGAAGCGCTGCTTGCCGTCGCTGACCACAGCGCCTCGCTGATCATTACCGGCAACGGCGATGTCGTTGAGCCTGAACGCGGCATTATCGCGATTGGCTCAGGCGGCAACTTTGCCCAGGCAAGTGCCCGAGCGCTACTTGAGAATACCGAGCTTTCCGCGCGTGAAATCACCGAGAAATCGCTCCAAATTGCCGGTGACATCTGTGTATTCACCAACCATCACGTGACGCTCGAAGAGCTGAATACCAACGAACGTTGAGGCTGACTTAATGACTCAGATGACACCCCGCGAAATCGTCCACGCGCTTGATCAATACATCATCGGCCAGCAAGACGCCAAGCGCGCCGTTGCCATTGCGCTGCGCAATCGCTGGCGCCGCATGCAGCTTGACGACGACCTGCGTCCTGAAGTAACCCCGAAAAATATTTTGATGATCGGGCCAACCGGTGTGGGTAAAACCGAGATTGCGCGCCGTTTAGCAAAACTCGCCCGTGCGCCGTTTATCAAAGTAGAAGCCACTAAATTTACCGAGGTAGGCTACGTTGGCCGCGATGTGGAATCCATCATTCGTGATTTGATGGAGTCGGCCATGAAAATGGTGCGCGAGCATGCCAAAGAGGAAGTTGGCCATCGTGCCGACGATGCCGCTGAAGATCGCGTGCTTGATGCGCTTCTACCACCGCCCCGCGGCCAGGAAGACAAGCCTCGTGAAGACTCCAGCACGCGTCAAAGCTTTCGCAAAAAACTGCGCGAAGGCCAGTTGGATGATAAAGAGATCGATATAGAGGTATCTTCCCAGAGCGCGGGTGTCGACATCATGACGCCACCCGGGATGGAAGAGATGACCAACCAACTGCAGAGCCTGTTTTCCAACATGGGCCAGCAGAAACGCGAGCAGCGCCGCGTAACGGTCAAAGAAGCGCTGGTACTGCTGCGCGATGAAGAAGCCGGCAAGCTGGTGAATGAAGATGAAATCAAAGCGCGTGCCGTTGAGGCCGTAGAGCAGCACGGCATCGTATTCCTGGATGAGATCGACAAAGTCGCCAAGGGCAGTGGACAGTCCAGCGGTGGTGAAGTGTCTCGTGAAGGCGTTCAGCGTGACCTGCTGCCGTTGATCGAAGGTTCTACGGTTTCCACCAAGTACGGCATGGTGAAAACTGACCATATCCTGTTCATCGCATCCGGCGCTTTCCACTTGGCGCGTCCGTCTGACTTGATCCCCGAGTTACAGGGCCGTCTGCCTATCCGCGTGGAGCTTGATGCGCTAACGCCGGGCGACTTCAAGCGCATTCTGACCGAGCCATCCGCATCATTGACCAAACAGTACCAGGCGCTGCTGGCAACCGAAGGGCTGGGTATTGAGTTCACCTCTGACGGGATTGAGCGTATCGCCGAGATCTCCTGGCAGGTTAACGAAGGCACCGAGAATATCGGCGCTCGCCGCTTGCACACCGTGATGGAGCGCTTGCTGGAAGAAGCCTCGTTCAAGGGCGGCGATATGGACAGCCCGCTGGTCATTGATGCCAATTATGTGAATGCCCAACTAGGTGAACTGGCTGTCGACGAAGACCTGTCGCGCTATATCCTGTAATGATCGCTTAAATCGCTTGCCCACTGATGCCTGTTTCAATGGGGCGCAGAAGGTGGGCAAGCTATCTCGGCAATGAGCCAAGAGGTTTGTGCATGAACGCTCCCGCCCCCAACCGGGTTCACTATCATAAAAAGGCCCGCGAACTTGAGCTTGGCTATGCCAGCGGTGAGAGCTTCCGGCTGCCGATAGAGTTTTTGCGAGTTTACTCGCCCTCTGCAGAGGTACGTGGCCATGGCGGTGATACCGCTGTGCTTCAAGTCGGTAAAAAGGATGTTGGGCTACAAAACATCGTCCAGACAGGCAACTATGCGCTACAGCTTTACTTTGATGACGGGCATAACAGCGGCATTTATAGCTGGGAATACCTGTTTGAACTCGCCACGCATCAAAAAGCCTATTGGGAGAACTACCTGCAGCGGCTAAAAGAAGCCGGTGCATCGCGCGAGCCGGCAGGTATCCAATTCAAGCAGCTGTGATTCTTGAAGCATGCTTCAAGAACCATAAGCCAAGAACCAAACTCAAAAACCATGACCCAGCGCATCCGACCAGGCGCAGACAAATTGGGGCAGACAAGGCTACAATATCGCCAAACTTTTTATACGACGACCATCTGGTCGATTGTTACCGCCTCGAACTCGGGAGCTAAAGCCCCATGAGCCCCACGGAAAAGCGCACCACCGATTTTGGTTATCAAGAAGTCCCGGTCGACGAGAAAGCATCACGTGTAGCGGATGTCTTCCACTCTGTCGCCGCCCGTTACGACGTTATGAACGACTTAATGTCGATGGGCATCCACCGTGTATGGAAACGCTTTACCATTGAGCGTGCGGGCGTTCGCCCCGGCCACCACGTTTTAGATATCGCGGGGGGCACCGGAGATTTAACCCTTAAGTTCTCACGTATTGTTGGCCCGCGCGGCAAAGTCGTGCTTGCCGACATCAATGCCTCCATGCTGAAGGTTGGCCGCGACAAGCTGATGGATAATGGCGTCGGTGGCAATGTTGAATACGTTCAGGCCAACGCTGAGTGCTTGCCCTTCCCTGACAATAGTTTTGACTGTATTACGATTGCGTTTGGCTTGCGTAATGTGACCAACAAAGACGCCGCGCTACGCTCCATGGCCCGCGTGCTAAAACCGGGTGGCCGCTTGCTGGTGCTGGAGTTCTCCAAGCCCAATAACCCGCTGCTTTCTAAAGCCTACGATGAGTACTCTTTCCGCCTGCTGCCTAAAATGGGCGAGCTTGTCGCTGGAGACGGCGAAAGCTACCGCTATTTAGCGGAGTCCATTCGCATGCACCCGAATCAGGAAACGCTTAAAGCGATGATGGGAGCAGCAGGCCTTGAGCGGGTGGAGTACACCAACCTGACAGGCGGCATTGTGGCCCTGCACCGTGGCATCAAGTTATGACGTTATCGTCGATAGTGGTATCAACGATCACGAGGTCAGCATGCTGTTAACCCCGACACTTGTGTTGGCCGGTTGTGAACGTACGCTTAATGCCCTGCTCGCTCGCGACCCTGCCGCACCGGCTCGCTTAGCGGCCCTGGCGGGCAGTCGGCTTTTGGTGCGTTTGGAAAAGCCGCATCTGCAACTGGTACTGCATTACCATTTGGCGGGTATTGACCTACTCCGTGGCGATGACGTAGACGAAGCCGATGTCGACGCAGTGGTAGAACTCACGCCTGAAACCTTCTCTGAATGGATCAGCGGCGCCTCCATTGAGCGGCTCATGTTTGACGGCAAGCTCGCGGTGCGCGGACGCCTTCATCTGCTGGAAGCTACCCGCGACCTGCTGTTTGACCTGGATATCGACTGGGAAGCCGAGCTTGCCAACTGGTTGGGCGATATCCCCGCTCACTCGTTGGCCGAAGGCGTGCGCCGCCTGACGCGCTGGGGGCTACGTACCAAAAATGAGCTTCTTCAGGATGTCTCAGAGTATGTATTTGAAGAAGCGCGTTTACTGCCAGGCCGCCAGCAGCGTGATGTGCTGCGTGACCACTTAACCGAACTTGAAGTGGCAACTGACCGTTTGGAAGCCCGCTTTAACCGACTCCATCGCCGTCTGGTGCGTGACTCATCGCTTGCCTCACAGGAGCCGTCGGCATGAGCCTGCGTCTGTTCAAAATTCTTTGGATTATTGCGCGCCACCGGCTAGACACTCTGATCCCCATGGAGCGGCTGCCGTTTTGGCTGCGAGCGCTTTTATGGTTTTCACCGCTGCGACTTTTTTCGGTTGGTCATCGCAGTCGTGGCGAGCGATTGCGCCTGGCGCTGGAAGCGCTGGGGCCTATTTTTATCAAATTTGGCCAGATGCTCTCCACGCGTCGAGACCTCTTGCCGGATGATGTCGCCAACGAGCTTAGGCGCCTACAGGATCAGGTGCCGCCCTTTCCGGGCGAACTTGCCGCCGCCCGGGTCGAAAAAGAGCTGGAGATGTCACTTGATGTAGCGTTCGCTGAATTCGAGCAGGCGCCACTTGCCTCGGCATCCATCGCCCAGGTACATGCGGCCAAGCTACATAGCGGCGAAGAGGTGGTGGTTAAAATTATCCGCCCCGGTATCGACCGCATCATGCGCCAGGACATGGCACTGATGTATCAAGTTGCCAAACTGTTTGCCAAGGTGCCTGAAGCCCGCCGACTGCGCCCGGTCGAAGTGATTCGCGACTATGAGGCCACGCTATTCGACGAACTGGACCTTTATAAAGAAGCGGCCAACACCTCACAGCTCAAGCGTAACTTCAAGGATTCACCGCTGCTGTTTGTACCGACTATTTATTGGCCTTTCACACGTCGACACGTGATGGTTCAGGAGCGTATTCGCGGTGTACCCGTCGCGGATATGGAGACGCTGACCGCCCGTGGGGTCAACTTAAAGAAACTCGCTGAGCGCGGCGTAGAACTCTTTTTTACCCAGGTATTTCGCGACAACTTCTTCCACGCGGATATGCATCCGGGTAATATTTTTGTTAATTGCGATAATCCCGAAGATCCTCAATACATTGCGATCGACTGTGGGATTGTGGGCAGTTTGACCCGCGAGGATCAGGACTATCTCGCGCGTAACCTTTTGGCGTTTTTCCATCAAGACTATTATGAAGTTGCCGCGCTGCACATCGAGTCTGGCTGGGTGGGCGAGAATACTCGCGCGAATGAGTTTGCCGCGGCCATCCGCACCGTTTGCGAGCCGATCCTTGAAAAGCCTTTAAAAGACATTTCCTTTGGCCAAGTACTGTTAGGGCTTTTTCAAACAGCTCGGCGCTTTAATATGGAAGTCCAGCCTCAGTTGGTACTGCTGCAAAAGACCCTGCTCAATATTGAAGGCCTTGGCCGCCAGCTCTACCCGGAACTTGATCTATGGAGCACTGCCAAGCCCTATCTTGAACAGTGGATGAAAGACCGCGCGGGCATTAGCGGGCTGTGGGAGTCGTTAAAGCGCCAAGCGCCTGAGCTTTCTCATCAGTTGCCTGAACTGCCCGTTCTTGCCCACCAGGCGCTGACCCGGATGGAAGTTGAACATCGCCAGCGTCACCAACAGGTCGACTCGATTCATCACATGCAGCGCCAAATGGCGGATCAAGGAAAACGCCATCACCGCTTACGAATTGGCCTGCTCTTGGTAGCAATTGCACTGGCCTGGCAGCCGCTTGCCAGTTGGGCCGCTACTCAGGATTGGCCGATTTTAGGCGCAGCCGCCATTGGCTTGCTGCTACTGTTATGGCAATAGCATTGTTATAACCGTGATTGGACGTTCGCACGTGGTGGGACTTTCACTAACGAATGATGATGCTCACTGTTGTAAAGGAGACTCATGAATACCCCTTTAACGTCTAATCACGCCCCCGTGCTGGACACCCTCGCCGAGGTACTAAAGCAGCGGCGCAGCGCCTCTTCTGAAGATTCTTACGTTGCCTCCTTGCATCATAAGGGTTTGAACAAGATACTCGAAAAAGTGGGTGAAGAAGCCACCGAGACGCTGCTTGCCGCAAAGGATGCAGAACACGGCAGCCACGAGCAGCGCCAGGCACTGGTCTCGGAAACCGCCGACCTTTGGTTCCATACGCTGGTTATGCTCTCTCACCTGGAGCTGGATCATCAGGATGTGTTAAACGAGTTGGCGCGGCGCTTTGGCATTTCCGGCCATGACGAAAAAGCCGCACGTACGCCATAATAAATAACACGCATTTGAATTAACGAGGATACGCATATGTTAGGTGGCATCAGTATTTGGCAGCTGCTAATTGTATTAGGCATCATTATTTTAATCTTCGGCACCAAAAAGCTACGCAATGTGGGCACCGACCTGGGCGGCGCGGTTAAAGGCTTTAAAAAAGCGGTGCATGAAGACGAGAAAGACGACGAAAAGAAAGACGCCGAGCCTCCGCATGCCAAGGTTAGCCACGAAGAACCTGGCAACACTTATGACGCTCAGGCCGAAGAAAATCGCAAGGCCCGTAACGAAGAGCCCAAATAATTTATGTTGGATATCGGCTTTCTTGAACTGATGCTTGTCGGTGTCGTGGGACTACTGGTACTTGGCCCTGAGCGCCTCCCTCGGGCGGCGCGTACGGCAGGCCTTTGGGTTGGTAAAATCAAGCGCACGATATCCGGCATGCAGCGAGAAATTAGCGCGCAGCTTGAAGCAGAAGAGCTGCGCCAAACGCTGAACGAACAGCAAAAGAGCATTAACGATAGTCTGAAGAGTGCTAAAAAAGACGTTGAGAGCATTCTCGACACTCCCTCCTCGCGCAGCACTTCTTCATCGGCAAGCCAGAGTGAAACGGAGCAACGTGTAGCCCAGGCAAGTGCCCAGTTGGATGAAGCGCAGCGGGAAGTGAACGAAGCGGCGCCCCATACCTCCAACGAGCCCTTAAAGGCGACCTCTAAAAAGGATAGTCAGAACCCATGAGTACCTCTGGCGACGCTCGGGAACCCCAGAACGATCAGCAGCAGGCCCCATTGATTGAGCATTTGATTGAGCTTCGCATGCGCCTTGTCCGTGCGGTGGTGGTCATTTTAGTGGTTTTTCTGGGCCTTTATGCTTTTGCCAATGATATCTATGGCTTTGTGGCCGAGCCGCTGATGGCTCTGCTACCGCCGGGTTCGCAGATGATTGCGACCGAAGTAGCCTCGCCCTTTCTAGCGCCCTTTAAGCTAACCCTGGTGGTCGCCGTTTTTATCGCTATACCCTTTGTACTGCATCAGGCATGGGCGTTTATCGCGCCAGGGCTATACGATAATGAAAAAGCCTTGGCGATTCCCATTCTGGTCTCAAGTATTGGGCTTTTTTATGCGGGTGCGGCTTTTGCCTACTATGTGGTATTTCCGCTACTGTTTGCCTTTTTCACCCAGGCTGGGCCTGAAAACGTCACGGTCATGACCGATATTAACCAGTACCTGAACTTTGTACTGAAGCTCTTTTTCGCCTTTGGCGTGGCGTTTGAAATCCCCATTGCGACCTTTTTGCTAATCCTGTCGGGCGCCACCAGCGTAGAGAGCCTTTCCAAAAAGCGGCCCTATGTTTTTCTGGGCTGCTTTGTCATAGGGATGCTGCTAACGCCGCCAGATGTGGTATCACAAAGCCTGTTGGCAGTGCCCATGTACCTGCTTTACGAGGTAGGCCTGCTGTTTGGTCGCCTGGTGCGCAAGCGGCGTGATGAGCAAGTTACCGAGGAGCAGTAGCCGTAAACGGCGCTTCTACCACCTGAAACCCGCATCGTTATTGACGTTATCACCACGTTAAAAAGCCTCTGTCATTATTCATGACAGAGGCTTTTTTATAGCGCAGCGTCTACCGCTTATTAGCCCATCATTTCGTCAATGCGGTCTACCAGCTTAAAAATACCGGTGGCGGCTTCACTGATACGCGTTGCCAGCATATAGGCGGGCGTGGTGACCACTCGGTGCTCCAGGTCGACCACAATGTCATCCACTGTGCAGCTGCGATGCAGGCCACCCATGGCGCTGATAGCCCCCGACACACTTGGGTCATGGCCCACGGTAACCGCAACACCCTCACCCAAAAGCCGTGGCACCAATACCGGCGCAATACACATTAACCCAATCGGTTTTTCCTCTTCCCGAAAGCCGGAAAGCGCGTCTTTTAGTGCCTCCAACACCTGCATGCCGTCCCCTGCGCTTGCAAAGTCAGACAAATTCTTCGCCACGCCAAACCCACCCGGCACAATGACCGCGTCAAACTCATCAGCCTTTAGCTCAGTCATCGGCTGGATGTCGCCACGTGCAAGGCGCGCTGACTCCTGAAGCACGTTGCGTGACTCACCTTCTACAGCTTCCTGAGTGAGATGGTTAACAACATGATGTTGCTCAATATCGGGCGCAAAGCAGCGATAACCGATGCCCAACTGGTCCAAACGCAACAGCGTTAACGTGGTTTCATAAATTTCAGAACCATCAAAAACGCCACAACCCGCTAATACCACTGCCACCTGTTTGGTCATGCCTATCTCCCTTATCGCAGTGTCTGCCGAATGCAATACAGCAAAGCAATCGCTCACTTTAGTCAGTGTGGCGGTTTGCCACAAGACGGCTTTCGCCGTAAGACATGCCTGATATACTCAATCCAAGCCTATGGGCATCTTTATTTATGACCCTTTATTACGGAGAGATCTCTTGAGCACACTCACTCCCCGCCAGTTTCCCAACACTCGGCTGCGCCGCATGCGCCGCGATGATTTTTCCCGTAGGTTGATGCAGGAAGTGACCCTGACACCGTCTGATTTAATCTTGCCGGTGTTTGTTTTAGAGGGTGAAAATCAGCGTGGAGCCATTGCTTCCATGCCTGGCGTTGAACGCCTGTCGATTGATTTATTGATTGAACAAGCTAAGGAAGCGTTTGCGTTAGGTATTCCCGCGCTGGCGCTCTTCCCAGTGGTAGGTACCGAGCAGAAAAGCGAGCTTGCCGAAGAGGCTTATAATGCCAACGGATTGGTTCAGCGTAGCGTGCGCGCGCTTAAAGAGGCGTTGCCTGAGCTGGGCATTATTACCGATGTCGCCCTGGACCCTTACACCAGCCACGGCCAGGACGGTATTTTAGATGAGCAAGGCTACGTTCAGAACGACCGCACAGTAGAAACACTGCTTAAGCAGGCGCTTTCCCATGCTGAAGCCGGGGCGGATGTTGTCGCGCCTTCAGACATGATGGATGGTCGCATTGGTGCTATCCGCCAAGTACTGGAGCAAGAACTTCTGCACAATGTGCGGATCATGGCCTACAGCGCCAAGTACGCTTCCAAATACTACGGCCCGTTTCGCGACGCGGTCGGCTCTGCGGCCAATCTAGGCAAGGCCGACAAACGTACCTACCAGATGGACCCGGCCAATAGCGATGAAGCGCTGCACGAAGTGGCCATGGATATCAGTGAAGGCGCTGACATGGTCATGGTGAAACCCGGCATGCCCTATCTGGACGTGGTGCATCGGGTTAAAACCGAGCTTAAAGTGCCCACCTTTGCCTATCAGGTAAGTGGTGAGTACGCCATGCACCGCGCCGCGTTCGATAACGGCTGGCTGGAAGCCGAGCCGGTGATCCTGGAATCACTGATGTGCTTTAAACGTGCCGGGGCCGACGGCATCTTGACGTATTTTGCCCTGGAAGCCGCTCGACTATTGCAGAACCAACGCTAGAAGCCCGCCCTCAAGATGACAGATATATGACATTTTTCTGTCATCTTTCTCCCGCATACTGCTTTGCACGGCAGGTATCACGCTATGCTAGTTTGAAGCCATTAATGCGGGGGAGCCTTATATGGACGATCACGTTACACCATCCACTGCGCTATCACTGAGCGAACTACCCAACGTTGAAATGGATGGTTTACCGTTACGCATTAATCGTACGCCCAACGGTGTGCACGCTAAGGATACCCTTAGTGAAACCGATCTGGACGATCCCCAACTCTATTTAAACCGCGAGCTTTCCCACCTTCAATTTAATATTCGCGTTCTGGAACAGGCACTGGACGATGCGCATCCACTGCTTAATCGACTGATGTTCCTGCTTATTTTTTCATCCAACATGGATGAATTTTTTGAAATTCGCGTGGCGGGCTTAAAACACCAGATGGCCATGGGCGATGATACGACAGCGGCCGATGGTCGTTTGCCCAAGGCGGTGCTTGCTGAAATTTCCGAAATTGCCCACCAGCAGATCTCTCGTCAGTACAAAATTCTTAACGACACGCTGCTACCCGCCCTGGAGCAACAGGGCCTGCGTTTTCGGCGCCGCGCACAGTGGACCGAAGCGCAAAAGCAGTGGGTACATGAAATGTTTAATAACGAGATCATGCCCGTCATCAGCCCGATAGGCCTTGATCCTTCGCACCCCTTCCCGCGGCTGGTCAATAAGAGCCTTAATTTTATTGTTGAGCTGGAAGGTAAAGATGCCTTTGGCCGCGCAGGCGGCATGGCCATTCTTCCTGCCCCTCGCTCGCTCCCGCGTTTAATGGCGCTTCCCAAAGCGCTCTGCGCCGAAGGCTACTCTGAATATATCTTCCTCTCCTCCATGATTCACGCCCATGCTGAGGAGCTATTTCCCGGTATGCGCGTGCGCGGCTGCTATCAATTCCGATTGACGCGCAACGCCGACATGACCGTCGACCCGGAAGAGGTTTCTGACCTGGCCTCGGCGCTGCGAGGCGAGCTGCTGGCCCGCCGTTATGGAAGAGGCGTACGCCTGGAAGTCGCCGATAATTGCCCCGACGACTTGACCAACTTTTTAATGCGCCAGTTTGAGCTTGATGCCGAGGATCTCTATCGCGTTGAAGGGCCCGTTAACCTGACCCGCATGATGTCGGTGCTGGGAGACGTTGATCGCCCCGAACTGGTGTATCGCCCGTATACGCCGAGTGTGCCCAAGACGCTTAAAATCGGCTCCATGTTTGACTCGATTGCCAGGAACGATGTTTTGCTTCACCACCCCTTCCAGTCGTTCTCACCTATTGAGGAACTACTGCGTGAGGCGGCTCGCGACCCAAACGTTCTGGCCATTAAACAGACGCTTTACCGCACCGGCGCCGAATCGCCTATTGTGAGCGCGCTTGTGGATGCCGCGAGTCAAGGTAAGGAAGTCACCGTCGTTATCGAGCTACGCGCACGCTTTGACGAAGCGGATAACCTTCAGCTTGCCTCACGCCTACAGGAAGCCGGGGCCATCGTTATTTACGGCATTATGGCGTATAAAACCCACGCCAAGATGCTGCATATTGTCCGGCGTGAAAAGGGCGAGCTGCGCCACTACGCGCACATGGGCACGGGCAACTATCACTCTAAAACCGCCAAGCTTTACACCGACTACAGCCTGTTAACCGCCAACAAAGCGCTATGTGCCGATGTGCACAAGGTCTTCCAGCAGCTTTCAGGGATGGGCCGGGCGCGCAAAATTGATACGCTGCTGCACGCACCGTTTACGCTGCATGAGCGTTTGGTGGAGATGATTGACCGTGAAGCACAGCTGGCACAAAAGGGTAAGCGCGGGCATATCATTATCAAGTGTAATTCACTCACCGAGCCCAGGCTGATTAAAGCGCTTTACCGTGCCTCCCAGGCGGGCGTTGAGTGCGATTTGATTATCCGTGGCATGTGCTGCCTAAAACCCAACCTTCCGGGCATTTCTGAAAACATTCGTGTGCGCTCGATTATTGGCCGTTTTCTGGAGCACACCCGGGTATTTCACTTCCATAACGACGGTAAATCGGAAACCTGGTGTTCAAGCGCTGACTTTATGTCGCGCAACATGTTCCACCGGGTCGAAACCTGCTTTCCGCTATTGGACAAAAAGCTCGCCACCCGAGTGCGTAAAGACCTGGAAACCTACCTGGTCGATAATTGCCAGAGCTGGCTGCTGCAAAGCGATGGCTCCTATCGCTTACAGGACCCCGGTGATAGCGATGCGATCAGCGCTCAGGAGACCCTGCTTTACGCGTTCGCATCCAAAAGCTAGCACAATGTGCATGACCGGAAAAATCCAGTAAGCGCAGTAATGCCGTTAATAAGCGGCTTTACTGCTGGCAAGCACGCTTCTCACACTTTTAAACTCATGCAAAGACGCCTACGCCAATAGCCAAGTACATGAGAGACTGTCATGATAAATCCTTTCAAATTGAAAGATATTATCCATGATTGAGTTACGCCACCTACGCACACTGCTTGCCCTACGTGAAACGGGTTCACTGGTGGAGGCCGCCGAACGCGTTCACCTTACCCAATCGGCCCTTTCGCATCAGCTCAAAGACCTGGAAGGTCGGGTTAACAGCCCGCTTTTTGTGCGTAAAACACGGCCCGTCGAGTTTACTCGGGCAGGTTTACGGCTATTAGCCCTGGCCGACCAGATACTTCCGGAAGTGCGTAAAGCCGAACGCGACGTGGCCCGGCTGGCGGGGAGCGAGCAGGGGCGGCTGCACATGGCCATTGAGTGCCACAGCTGCTTTCAATGGCTAATGCCTACCGTCGATTACTTTCGCGACCACTGGCCGGAAGTGGAAATTGATATTCCCAGCGGCCATCACTTTGACCCGCTACCGGCGCTGGCACGCGAGCAGTTGGATCTGGTCATTACTGCCGACCCTCAGGCACTGGAGGGTGTTCACTATGCGCCGCTGTTTCGCTATGAAGGGCTTTTAGCCGTAGCGCGTCAGCACGCTTATGCAGGGAAGCTCTTTATTGAGCCTCAAGCCCTGGCAGACCAAACGCTGATCACCTACCCCGTAGAGCAGGCACGCCTGGATGTGTTTACGCAGTTTTTAGACCCGGCGAACATACGCCCTCAGGAGATTCGCACCGCCGAACTTACCATCATGATGATGCAGTTGGTCGCCAGCGGCCGAGGCGTATGTGCCCTGCCCAACTGGGCGCTAACGGAGTATCTGGAGCGTGATTACGTCAGTGCCGTTAAGCTGGGTGAAAACGGCATTTGGAGCACGCTGTATGCGGCCGTTCGAGAAGAGACGCTGGAAGCGCCCTGGATGAAGGATTTTCTACGTACCGCACGTGAAACCTCGTTTGCGGTACTCACAGGCATTAAACCAGCGACTCACGACGAGGAATCAGCAACGTAAAGCGTGCGCCACCCAACGCAGGGCTGGTATCCACGGTGACGCTACCGCCGTGGCCCGCCATAATCTTTTGCACGATGGAGAGGCCCAAGCCGTAGCCTCCCAGGCTGCGGGCCCGACTATCGTCCAGCCGAGTAAACGGCTTAAAAATATCCACACGGGCATCTGCCGGAATGCCTGGGCCGTCATCCTCAACATCAATACGCACCAGCTGATCTTCGCTCCAAAGCCGGATAATAAGGTGTTTTTTGCCATAGCGGCAGGCGTTACCCACCAGGTTTTGCAGCGCCCGCTGTAAATAGCGAGGCTCGGCTAAAAGCTCAATATCCGGCCCATCCGCCAGTTCAATAGTAAGCCCTTCATTGAGTGGCGCCAGCGTATCAATCACACGCTCGGCCATTGCCCGGCAGTCCACCAGCGCCATTTCAAGCTCGGCCCCGTTCACCGTTTCACCGCCCAAGCGAGCATAGGTAAGGATTTCATCCACCAACTCGTCAAGCTCCGAAATATCGGCATCAATTCCCTGCAACTGGCGCCGAATAGCGGGCTGATCAGTCATGTCCTCGACCATCTGTACGGCAAAACGAATACGCGCCACCGGTGTGCGAAGCTCATGGGAGACCGCACGAATCATCTCTTGCTGACCACGCAGCAGCGTTTGCACTTGGCTTGCCATGCCGTTAAACGCCATGCCTAATCGGCCCAGAAAGTCGTCACTTTCTATTTTTACGCGCGTTTCAAGACGGCCGCTGGCAATCCGGGTAGCCGCCAGTTCAAGGCGCGCCATACGTGCTTCGATGCTGCGCATAATCAGATAGATAATTAAACCCAGCACAGCCATGACACCAATCAACAGCGGCAATTGTAAATTCATGGGCAGCGTATCACCGCGCGAGACAGGACCAGCCATTAACCAGACGTCTTCATCGGGCAGTTGATAAAGCAGGCTAACGGCCAGTTTTTCGGATACGAGCAGCGTTAATACGTTGCCTAACGCCAGTTGGCTTTGCTGCTGAGACGTTATGTTATCGGGCAGCGTATTAAGCAGAGTGAGCGGCCAGTTGCCGGAACGCAGCGACGTCAGGTTGGCTTCTCGCTCGTCGCGCGGCAAGGTTTTTAGCCACTCGCCCAGCAGCAGCAGGCTGCCCTCCCATTGGCGTTCGCTCCAGGCAGGCAGGGTCGCTTCCAAAAACCATTGGCTTTCAGGCACTCGCTGACGAAGACGCCAAGGATCTTCAGTCACCAATACGCTACCACGCTCAATGCGTTTATCAGCGAAGTAGCCAAGCTCTACCTCACTCATACGCCGCAAGGTAAGCTGCATACCCAGCCGCTCGGCAAAGTAATTAACCAGCGAATTTCTTTCTTCTTCGGAGACATCAGCCAGTTGCTGGGTCATTAATGACATGGGCAGTGCTGCCAGCTGCTCGTGGTAATCCTCACGCCGGACTTGTTCAATAAAAGAGCGGCCGCCGAGCGCGATGAGCAGTACGACACAAAGCGCCAAGCCTAGCAGTAGATAGAATTTTAAAAACGCGCTATGGCTAAGCAGCCGCTGCATAAATCCTTTTCCTTCCCTGTGTTGATCAACTGTCCTTCACGAAAAGGTAGCCTTTGCTGCGCACTGTCTTGATTCGATGAGGCTGGTTGGGGTCATCGCCCACCTTGGGTCGAATACGCGATACGCGTACATCGATAGAACGATCCTGGCCATCGTACTTAATGCCACGTAACTCATTGAAGATCTCTTCACGGGTCAATACCCGGCCCGCATTGCGGGCAAGTAACCACAACAGGTCGAACTCGGCGCTGGTTAAATCAATACGTTCACCGGCAAGCCACGCTTCTCGGGTCGCATTATCAATTTCCAAATTTTCAAACCGTAGGCGCATTTCGCCATTGGGCGCAGGGCCATCTGCACGCCGTAACAAGGCACGCATACGGGCGAGCAACACACGAGGCTGCACCGGTTTGGGCACATAGTCATCTGCCCCCATTTCCAACCCAAGGATTTGGTCCACGTCGTCAGTACGTGCCGTCAACATCATGATGGGGCCCGCAAAATTGGGCCGCACTCGGCGACAAATCGACAAACCATCCTCGCCGGGCAACATCAAATCCAAAATGACCAAGTCAGGCTGTAGCGTAAGAATGCGGTCCATCCCTTTCACCCCATCGGCCTCTAGCGTGACCTGGAAACCGTTGGCTTCCAGATAGTCGCGAGTCAGCTCAGCCAAGCGCTGATCATCCTCTATGATCAGAATATGATCCTGAACGGGATAGTCAGGCATAACGGTTTCTTGTGACCCAAGCGCCTGAAATTTCTGTTCCAAGTGATTATCCATCTTATCCTTCACTCCGCTTAGGCAGTTAGTCATTCATGTCGTCAGTCGTTCTCAAAAGGTAGCCGGTTACCTGTTCACAGGATACCTCAAAACCCAGCAAACACTTCTCCTGAGCAGCAGCCGCTTTTCTCTACTCGCCGTCGCACACCGCTTGATTCTTCCAAAACAGAGGACTAATGTAGACAGCGGACTGTCGACAATCTGGCTGGAGGAGTAAGCCATGAAAGATGGTAAAGCTAAAAGTGTTATCAAGCGTGTTTATGTTCCTACTCAAGTGCGCGATTTACCCAATGGGGAAAGAGTAACCATCCCTGGCCACTATAAAGCGCCGCCCAGTAATGGAAACAGTGCGTAATGGTACATACTTATAGAAAAGGCAGGCGCGATGCCTGCCTTTTTTAAAGCCGATATTTGCAGCGCCACCGCTAACCGGCAGCGCAGCCTTTAGCCCGCTTGGCTATCCTTTGGGCCCTAATAGTAGCCATGCAATCAGGCCTACCAGTGGGAAGATCAGCAGCGCTAATATCCACAGCACTTTAGCCAGACCGCCTGCTGAACTTTTAGCAACTTTGACAATGGCCCAAATAATGATAATGAGCCAAATCAGACCTAGTAATCCACCGACTTCAATACCCATAGCCACTCCTTGCCTATTTGTTTCCGTGGGCTTTTAGCTAAGCACACCAATACACTATTCACAAGTATCGCTTATGCATCGGGTAGACTCAGAACCATTTCGCCGCTGCGTATTTCAATATTCAGCAGATGCAAAAAACTCATCCCCAGCAGCACGACATGATTCTCCATGCCGGGGCTGATGGAGCCTTGTACATTGCGGATATTGATCCCCCCCAGCGTTACTTCATCAAGCTGAGTAAGGTTTCCTTGTACGCGACCGTTGGCCGTATTAAACCAGGCGCTGCGCCCACGTTCGAGCCCCAGCCGATTGGCCAGCTCATCTGAAACGGCCACATAGGTAGCGCCGGTATCCAGTAAAAACGTCACCGGCTCACCATTAATTTCGCCCGGTGCTTCAAAGTGCCCCGAACGGTTACGCTGTAAAGTAACAGGGCCGCCGTCAGTCGCAGTCTGCACGATATGGGCATTAGGGTTCAGTATTTTTTCCATCCCCCCATCCAGCCACCAGGTACCCAAGCCGATTAACAGTACCCAGAAAAGCAGCATCATCACGATGCTGCCACGCTGTGCTGTCTGCATTATGTGCTCCCCGTTTGCGGTATATTAAGCGCTCTGCCACGCGATGGCGGCATCACGCCCTCGTCGCTCATTAACGTTTGCACAAATCAGCATTGCGATAACAAACAGGCCTGCACATAAAAGGATAGACGCTTGTAGGCCAACCATCGTTTGCAGTACACCCAGCATCACGATGCCCATCACGCCTGCCAATTTATTCGCCAGGCCCCAAAAGCCAAAAAACTCAGCCGATTTTTCAAGCGGTGAAAACACCCCCACCAAGGCGCGGCTTGCCGACTGACTAGATCCTAAACTGAGCCCCGCTAGGCAGCCAACCGCTAGAAAGACATGCTGTGCCTGCCACTGCCAACCAAAACGCACATTGGCCCAAGCGGTTATTTCGGGCGTTGCCCAAATGGCAATGATCGCAACCACCCACAGGCCAAGCGTTATTTGATAGGTGTGTTTCGCGCCTAACCGATCCTGAAGCCAGCCAAACCCGAGCGCTCCGGCCGCCGCGGTTATCTGAACGATAATAAACATGATATTACGTACGCTTTCATCCCAGCCAATCACTTGGGCGCCATAGATAAACGCAAACGCAATAATGATGTAGACCCCCGCCATGGAAAACAGCAGCGAGACCAGGAACACACTCAAGTCTTTGAAATAGCGCAACTCATGCAGGGTTGAACGTACGCGCTGTTGAGCAATGTCCCAGTACGCCACCCCAGAAGGTTTGGGCGTGCCGCGCTCTTTAAGCCACAGGAAGGTGGGAATAGCGGTAATCAAGAAAAAACCGGCCGCGAAGGGCCCCACCCAGCGGATACGCTCATAGTTTTCAACGGTTGCCTCCCCCAGTACGACGAGGGTAAAGCCCGCAGCAAACAGTCCGCCAATATACCCAAGCGACCAGCCAAACCCGGAAATCTTGCCAAGCTTTTCAGGCGGCCCAAGCTCCGGTAGAAAGGCCGCAATAAAGGATTCCCCCATGGAGTAGGCGTAATTGGACAGCACAATCAGGACAAGCCCCAGCACGACATAGCCGGGAGATACAAAGTAAAGCATCGCGGTGGTGACGACCGTGGCCAGATAGCTAAAAAACAGAAAGCGTTTTTTCTCGGCCCGATAATCCATAATCGCACCGCAAAGTGGGGCCGTTACGACCACCATTAAATAGCTGACCGCTAGCGCCAAGCTCCATAGAAAGTTGGCCAACCGAAAACCATCGCCTCGATCCCCTACAATCACGGTGGTAAACAACTCACCAAACACCACCGTAATGATCAGCAAGGTGTACGCCTGATTAGCGAAATCAAACATGGCCCAGCCGAATATTTCGCGGCGTGAAGCGTAGGAAGAAGCAGCCTTGGCAGCATTTAGCAACATCGGGAGTCTCTCTTTAGGGGCAGTGGCAAGCCTGCACATTAGCGCCTGTAAAGTATGACAAAACGCTTAAAGCTTACTGTATAAGAAAACGCCCGGCTTATCGCCGGGCGCTTTGACTGCATTTCAATCAGGACTGCGTTACACCAGGTTGGCCTACAAAAGCCAATGTGCCAAGACAGCCGACAGACCAATCACCAGTGCCGTTACAACGGCGACCGTAACGACGCGGTCCAGCCAGCGGTCCAGCCAACGCTCAAGCGCCTGCCCCTTGGGCTGGCGTCGTGTTGCACCGTGGCGTCCTCGCCGAGCCATCAGCATCCTCGCTCCATGTGTTTGCTCCTGAAGACCTGATTAAGTTCACCTAGCTATTAATACGCCGATTGATAACATTCGGTGCACGGCGTAAGCGCTCCTCTTCGCCCATCTGCTCAGCTTCAAAGGCATCGGCGCCAACAGGCGTTTCACCGTGGCGACGATAAAGCTGGGTCAACATAGCCTTACGGTCTGCGCGTAGCTCACGTACCAGCACAATGACCATCATATACAGAATAAAGGTAAACGGTAGTGCCGACAGCACCGCTGCCGACTGAAGCCCGGAAAGGCCTCCCGCCACAATCAACGTTAAACAAATTGCCGCAATCAGCACACCCCAGATGATACGTTTATAAAGCGGGGGATTAATAGAGCCGTTGTCGGTCATCTGCGCCACGATATAAGAAGCAGAGTCAGCCGATGTTACCAAAAAGATAAAGATGAGCATCATGGCAACAACAGAAAGTACGTTAGAGAACGGCATCAACTCGAACATTTTAAACAGCGCCACGGTGATATTTTCCTGAGTGGCAGCCGCTAAGCCTACATTTGTGCCGTTAAGCTCCATGTTTAGCGCTGCTCCCCCAAATACGCCAATCCAGAGACAAGCCAACAGCGGCGGAACCAGCAATACACCAAACACATACTCTTTAATTGTACGGCCACGGGACACGCGCGCAATAAACGTACCTACAAACGGTGACCATGCAATGACCCAGGCCCAATAGAAAATCGTCCAGCTACTGGCCCACTCATTATCACTATACGGGGAGATACGTAGACTCATCCCAATAAAGTTCTGAAGGTAGTCACCAATGCCTAGCGTAATCGTTTCAAGGATCGCAATGGTCGGGCCGGTCACCAATACGTACACCATTAGCCCGATGCACAGCACCATGTTCAGGTTTGAAAGGCGCTTAATACCTTTATCAAGCCCTGACCATGTTGACGCCATATAGGCGCAGAACATCACCAGCAAAATAATAAACTGCCAAAATCCATTTTCCGGCAAGCCAAAAACAGCGTTCAAGCCGCCGTTCATCTGTAATACCCCAAGCCCTAGCGAGGTTGCCACCCCCATTACGGTTGCGACAACCGCAAATACATCCAACCACGAGGCATAAGGACGAAGCCGCGGCCTTTTAGCGGTAACGGACGAAAGCACCGATGAAACAAGCCCCGCTTGGCCTTTGCGAAACTGGAAATAGGCAATGATCAGGCCCACCACCGAAAAGGCCGCCCATTGGTGAACGCCCCAGTTGAAGTAACTGTATTGAATAGCGTAGCGGGCAGCGGCTTCCGTTTCGGCCGGCACATCGCCATAGGGCGGCTCAATATAGTGCGTCATGGGTTCGGCCATACCATAAAACACGAGCCCTACACCAAACCCGGCTGCCAGCAGCATGCTAATCCATGAGAAAAAAGTGTAGTTGGGCGTACTGTCCTGAGGCCCCAAACGCACCTTGCCATATTTGCTAAAGGCGAGTGAAAACAGGAACACAACGAACCCAAATACAGAAAATAGATAAAACCAACCAAAAAGCCGTGTTACCGATGCGAGAGCCGACTCGGCTGCACTTCCGAACCCTTCGGGAAAGGCTGCGCCCACTACGACCAGGCTGAAAATGATGACAGCCGATGCAATAAACACCGACTTTCCTCCATGATTTGCCATACAACCACCTTGTTAGATAAGTAATTGAATGAAAGAAACTATACATAGACGCTGTAACCCTAGCGGGTTAACGATGTTTATGTACAGTCTTCGTTTATTCATGAAGGGCATGCGTATTTAACGCCGTTATCTAAATGGGCAAACAATTGTTTTCCGTCACCTTCTTTAGCGCGCTCACTGCACCAAAACAGAACATTAAATGCTCTTTTTTAGCCAAGTCGCATTATTTTGGTGCTAGCAATCCTATCCAGTCGGATTTTCTATTACCTGATATTCAACAACACCCAACCAGCCTAATCCTCGATACGTTTCATAGCCGGGCGTTTCAGCAAAACTTATCAAGCTCCCCTTCTCCTGATAATACCCGCGTTGTTCGCTGTCGCGTGCTAACGGATACCGGTTGCCAACGGTATTTTGCTGAGTATCTGCAATGATGTGATTCTTGGAGTCGAGTAATAAAACGCGGCTACAAGCCTGCTCCTCTTCGGTTAACCCGACCCCTTCAACAACCGCCTTTGCCTGAGGGGCCCAGTCAAAAAATATGCCTAAAACGCCAATGGCAACACCATCACTCTCTCCGCCTTTGCGAATAGCCGTGGCATACGTTGCCACCGCTGCGTCGTCCAACAGGGCATTGTGCTCAATATCGTTAACCACGAACGCGTCTCCATCAGGTGTTTTCATGGCACGCTTGAACCATTCAGTGTCGGCTACGTTTACACCTTTTACGCCAGGATAGTGGTCAGGACGACCGCTGGCAATCACATTGCCTTCTGCATCTGCCACCCATAAATCCAGATAAACGGTATACGAGCGCAGAATAGTGGCCAGCCGATGGCTCGCATAATCACAGCGCTGCTGATTGGGATGCTGTATGGCCTCGACCACAGCGCTATCCGTCGCCCACCAGCGCACATCGCAGGAGCGCTCAAACAAATTACGGTCAATGATTTCAACTGCATTCAAAGCAATATCGGTAAAGCGCTGCCCGCGAAACTCATTGGCCATTGACGTACCGGCCGTTTCAATACTTTCAGTGTGCGCCTCCACCTGGTGTCGAAAATCACGGGCGATTTCATTGATCGCACCGGATACACGTCCCATCTCCTGAGCAACGACAGAGAAGGCCGCACCGCTGGGACCTGCTCTTGCCGCTTCTATACGTGCATTCAAAGCCAAAATTTCAGTTTGCTGCATGATTTTTTCAATCATGCCGATTTTTTCTCGCGTAATCGTTGTAATGCCGTAAGCAAGTTCAAGAATACTATTATCTTGCATGAGCGTTCCTTATAGGAGGTATTTCAAGGCAAACCGTTTCCCTAACGCTAGTAAAGCAAGATATAGGCCAGCCTTCAGTGAACTTGGCTAACAAACTATGTTCCAATAAGGCACACGACGATGGAGGCTTTTATGCCACAGATGAATCGCGATCAACGTAACGCCGCTTGGCAAGCTGCTCAACAATGGCGTACACGCGCAGCGCAGTCGCAGCCCGGCGGGCTAATGGGCAGCTTAAAATTGCTGCTAACGTGGCTGGCGTTTGGCGTGCTAATGGTGGTTGGCGTCATATTAGGCCTGTTCTTTCTTTTAATTGGCTGGGCCATGATGCCTTTTGTGCGCCATAAAATGAAAAAGCGAATGGAGCAGATGCGCGCTGAGCAAGCTCAGGATATTGGCGGCGGCTACGCAGAGCCTCATACGCGGTCACATCAGCAGGATGTTCTGGAAGGAAGTTACGAGGTAAAAACACACGAAGATAACAAGGCAACGCCGCGTGATTAACGGCGCTAATCATCGGCATGAGGCTTCCCAAAGCAATAAGGAAGCCTTTATGACGGCTCCTCTGTTCTGAATAGCGGCGTTTGACTGAAAGACGCAAAGCTAATTCTCCAGAACAAACTACTCGAGCCCAACTTTCAAGCCCTGGTTTAGGGCTCTAAAAAGCGTTGCCAAAGGGCTTCGACGGCAGCGCGATGCTCCTTAAAGTCATCGACCTCACCAATGAGTTTCTCGCCAGTCAGTGCTGCGCGGTGTGTTCTACTGCGGTAGGCCAGATAAGCTTCTTTTAACTGCTCAGCCTCCTCTGAAGGTAAGTGCCCACTCTCGGCAAGCATCTCTAAAATACGCATATTATCGCTGTAGGTAGCCAGCGAGGGTGTTTGGTTAGCCAGCGCTAACACTGCGTACTGGCAGAGAAATTCAATGTCCACCATGCCACCAGCATCGTGCTTTAAATTAAAGCGCGGTTCCTGGGTTTTACTGCCCAAGTGGTCTCGCATTTTGTGGCGCATGTTGACTACATCATCACGCAGGGCGTGTTTATCACGTTGCCTGCCCAGGATGTCTCCACGAATCTGGTTAAACCGTTCGGCAAGCGCACTGCTTCCGGCGATGACCCGTGCGCGCACTAGCGCCTGATGCTCCCAAGTCCAGGCATTTTGCTGTTGATAGTCGGCAAAGGCATCAAGCGAGGTCACCAATAGCCCCGCATTGCCTGAGGGGCGCAAGCGCATATCGACGTCGTACAAGCTGCCTGCGGGCGTCACCGCGGTTAGCAGGTGGATAATGCGTTGGCCCAAACGGGTAAAAAACAGCGGCGTATCAATGGGTCGAGGACCGTCGGTTGCCCCTTTACCGTCGCTATCATGCAGAAAAACCAGGTCAAGATCAGAGCCATAACCCAGCTCGATACCGCCCAACTTTCCATAGCCAATAATCAGAAAAGCCGGTTCATGGTCGTTAAGCCCCTTGGGCACTCCGTGCTTACGGGTCACATGTTTCCAGGCCATCGCCAAAACGGCATCCAGAATCACTTCAGCGATATAGGTTAAGTAATCACTTACTTTCATTAAATGCCGTGTACCAGCGATATCAGAGGCGGCAACATGAAGCATTTTGGCATGTTTAAATACCCGCAATGCTTCAAGCTGGGCTTCTTCATCATCTTCAGGCAGCCGGTTTAACGTTTGACGCAACTCATCGGCCAAGCGTGCTTTATCCGCTGGGGTGTAGAGAGTTTCTGGCGTTAACAGCTCATCCAACAGAATCGGATAACGAGAAAGGCGCTCGGCAATCCATGGGCTGGCAACGCATAAGCGCATGAGATGCTCAAGCGCCTGAGGATTTTCACGCAGCAGCGCTAAATAAGCGGTTCGCCTTAGTACCGCCTCAATCAAAGGCTGCACGCGGGCAAGCGCAATATCCGGTGTCTCATTTTCAGCCACGGCAGCCAGCAGTAGCGGCATTAGCGCATCAAGACGCTCAAAACCGATTCGCTGCATGCTTTGCACTTGGCGCGATTGATAGAAACTCTGCAGACGCTTCAATACCTGATCGGGCTCGGCAAATCCTGCACTGTGTAAGTAAGCGGTTGCTTCGTCCGCTTCCAGCTCGTTGCGCCAGATCAAACGCCACTGCGCAGGCGCCAAGCGGCTTGCGTCGTTGGTTTCTTCCGCATCCTCCTCGGGGTCAGCAATCACGGCATCAAAATGACGCCGAACACGCTCTCGAACATCATCAAGCGCCGCCATCAGTAGTGCCCAATCTTGATAGCCCATGGCAAAAGCAATCCGGGCCTGGTCGGTCTCATCTGTCGGCAGCATTTGCGTCTGGCGGTCTTCAAGCGCTTGGATGACGTGCTCCAGGTCGCGCAGAAACGCATAATCAGGCATGAGTTCATCGACCACCGCTTGGGGCAGTAGCCCCAGCTCGGGCAAGCGATTCAAGGCCGTTTTCAACGACGTTACCTGCAGCTCCGTATCCCGCCCGCCACGAATCAGTTGGAACGCCTGCACCACAAATTCCACTTCGCGAATGCCGCCAGGGCCGAGCTTGATATTGCTCTGCATCCCTTTGCGCTTTACTTCACGGTTAATCATGGCTTTTAGCTCGCGCAGCGACTCAATGGCGCCAAAATCCAGGTAACGGCGATATACAAACGGGCGCAGGCCAGCCAATAACTCAACCCCCGCCTCTATATCTCCCGCCACCGGGCGCGCCTTGAGCAGAGCGTAACGCTCCCACTCGCGTCCTTGGTCCTGATAGTAGCTTGAGAGCATGGCAAAACTGCCTACCAGCGGTCCGCCATCGCCTAGCGGCCGCAAGCGCATATCCACCCGAAAGACAAAGCCATCTGCGGTCATGGCATCCAGCGCGGCAATCAGCTTTTGGCCCAGCTTGGTAAAGTATTCCTGATGCTCCAGCGGCTTGCGCCCGCCCTGCGTCTCTCCTTTTTCAGGGAAGGCAAAAATCAGGTCGATATCAGAGGAGAGATTCAGTTCGCCTGCGCCCAGCTTCCCCATTCCAAGAACGACCAAGCGCTGGGCAGCGCCATCGGCACGGGGCGCTGGCATACCCCAACGAGGCGCATAAAAACCTTCAAGCCAACGTAACGCGGCCTCAAGACACAGCTCAGCCAGTTGAGAAACCGCGTGAGCGGTATCCCACATGGTATAACCATCAGGCCGATTTAGATCCCGCCAGATGATGCCCACCATTCGTGCACGCCGAAAACGCCGCAACACACGCTGCATGGTCGCTTCATCTTCTGCGCGTTCCAGTGCGTCGTGCAGCCACTGTTGTTGATCATGGCGGGCCGGTGCCATATCCAATTCGCCGTTGGCTTCAAGCGCTGTAAGCCAGCCCGGGTAGCGGGTGAACGTATCCAGCACAAAGGTGGATACGCTTAGCACCTTGGCCAGCGCCTCGCGACGTGGTTGAGTAAGCGCTTGCCAACCTTCCGAGGGCAGCGGTTGCTGGGTCAATGAGGCAGTATTATCCGCTTGACCAAGCGCATCGTTCAGTCGCTGGCCCACCTTCTGGCCCTCTTGCTGAAGCACCTCAGGCAGCGCGTTTAAAGATATAAACGAATTATCCTGTTGCATAGCTACCTCACCGCCAAGCGCTTACACGCTAGCCAAAGATTTTTTGCCAACCCAAGAGCCCCCAGGTAAGCCCGGCCATTATTAACGACAGCATGACGGCGGCGGACCCAATATCCTTGGCCCGCCCGGAAAGTTCGTGATGCTCTGTACCAATGCGGTCGACCACGTTTTCAATCGCACTGTTTAACAGCTCAACAATGAGCACGAAAAACAAGCTGCCCACCAGCAGTAACCAGCTTAGCGAGTCATTACTGATCCACCAGGCAAAAGGCAACAACACGGCGGTAATACACACTTCCTGTCGGAAGGCCGTTTCGTTACGAAAGGCAGCCTTTAATCCTTTCCAGGAGTAGCGCGTTGAGTACACCAAATGGGTTAGACCGGTATGCTCTGGTTTCATGCAAGTCGTCTCACTTTAAGCGTCGAGGAAATTAATTAGCCAGAATCATTGCGTCCAAATCGAGCGACAACGGATCAAGCACCTCAGACCAGCTTATATAAGGAGTGTTACCACTTCCGTTCACCAATACACTAAAAACACCCCAACGCCCGGAGGCCGTACGAAAGTAACCTGCCACAGCGCGTACGGCAAAAGGCTGATTCAGCGTACCGGTTTTGAGCATGACGTTATTTTGAAACGTGGATGAGCCGCGTCGAATAAATCGCATGACGCCGTTGGCAGGCGACTGAAAGGCGGCCACGAAGCTTGGAAACAGCGAACTCTTCAGATACATGTCCTCCAGCATTACATTAACGCCATGAGCCGAGGTACGGTTTTCTGTCGTCAGTCCACTACCGCTATATAAGGTGACAGGGCCGTGGCCTGATAAGCTCTCGGCATAAACTTCCAGCGCTGAACCCGCCTGACGCAGCTGGGCTTGCGGCGTTTCCACCAGGTTTAAGGCCAGCACATCAGCCATATAGTTATTGGAGTAGTTCATGGTGCGCAGCAGGAGCTCTTGTAGCGGCTGGCTATCCACCGCCGCCAAGCGCTTCGCACTGGCAAGAGGCTGAGTGGAAGTGACACGCCATGGGTCCCTGACAGCAATGCCCGCCTGGTTTAGCATGCCAAGCAGTATCTGCGCGGTCTCTTCAGCGGCGTCGCCGGCTCCTCGATAAATATCCCGAGCCATGGCGTTGGTCGAAATTTGCCCACTCAGGCGCATTACATCGCCACGCTCATCGGTTACGCGCTCGGCGCTAATTTCGGTTCCGCTATTGGCCGGACGTGTGATGACCTGGTTATCGATATCAATTAATGGTAACTGGCTATCGCAAAGCGTGGTACGAGCGGGCTCACCCGCCACTTGAGAAGGGGCTACGTTGACACACCAGCTGCCGAAATTAACCCCCGCGGAGGTAAGCGGCGCGCTATAAGCATTGGTCACACGGGTGCGGGCGTTGCAGCGGTCGCTGGTAATACAGTCGACAGGGCCAAAACGCCACTGGCTTACGACGAGCGCACCATCCACTTCATTAACACCGGCCATTTGTAAGCGCTGCACCAGGCGCCATAGATTTTCTGTCGTAAGCCCAGGGTCGCCGCCGCCTTCAAACACCAGGTCCCCACGCAAAATGCCGTTATCGATCACGCCACTGCTTACCAGCTGGCTGGTAAAGCGATGCTGAGGGCCAAAGCGATTTAACAGGGCGGCCGCCATATAGGCCTTGGTAACAGAGGCGGGCGCCATCTGGCTCGCCGGGTTAATGCTTCCTAGCAACTCAGACGCATCAGTATCAAGCAGGCGCGCCTCCGCGCTTATCGAAAACCCCTTATCCTGCAACTGCCCCAAACGGCTAAAATCGGCAAATAGCGCAGGGCTCGCCAGTAGTGAAGCGGCGGCTACCCCGGCGATCATCGTCACACGCCACTTGCGCACCGTTGCTTTAAAGAAGTACGTCACTGTTATCGGCCTCAATGTCTATTCATTTTGAAAACACGTGCATCACCACCACACCTACCACTATCAGGGCGATATCCACCCGCGCGGACAGGCCAGGTTTTTCACCTAACACAAACGTTATAAGCGCTCGAGTTGAACCTGTAAGCGCCAAAGCGTTTGGCCACTTTTATCGTATTTAGCTTCAAAGGGGGTTAAGTACTCACTATCGGGCGTCCATACGCCGATGTCTGCTTGCCTTCCCGTCACTTGCGCGACTGCCAAGGCAAACTCCTCAATATAAAGCGGCCAGTTGGAACGCACCTCAAGCTGGCCACCAAGTGCCAACAGTGTGGGTAAAACCGGGTGCCCATGCCAGCGCATCTTTAAATGAGCGGCCTTGGGGTACGGATTGGGGTATAACAAATAGTGGCGTTCAGGTTGCCACCGCGCCTGATCCGCCAGGCGCCAAAAGTCAACCAGGTCCGCCCGGACCAGCAACGCATTATCCGGTAGCGCGCCATGATCACGCCCTAGCCTATCTTCACTGCGATCGACCCCGATCACGGCATGGTCAGGGAACTGTGCAGCCAATTGGCGGGTCGAAATTCCAACACCGCACCCGGCATCGATGATCAGCGGCGCATGACGCGCTTGATACCAGCGGTTAGCCTGCTCAAATGCTTCCTGAGTATGAGCCGCAATGGGTTTACGTAGTGGCGTTGCCAACGCTCGATCGATCCGGCGCGCTAGATCATGGTGAGGGCCTGGCTGATTGGATATAACGGGGCGAGAAGTGTTCTGCATGCCATCCCTCAGACTTAAAAAGAGGTGATTCTATCAGTCTCCTGCGCTTGCAGCATGACGTCATAAGGTGCCCGGTGCTATGATCACGCCCGAGATATTTATTAAGCTCAATGGCCGCGTACTTTTTACCCTGCCATTGACGATAACTGTTATTAAAAACCACCGCACCACGAGGAACCCGGCTTGTCACACTTACCGGTGATTGTCGGCATGGGCGGCATCAATCCCGCCGGCAGGACCTCAGGCCATCAGGCCTTCCGTCGTACCGTGCTTGATGCCCTTCCCGCTGACCAGCAGCGCCAGACCCTGGAGGGCCTGGCGGCCCTTATGCAGCTTGTCGAGCACTCCGAAAAAGGGTGGCACGATCGCGCAGGCCTGCCCGTAGATTCGCCTGCTCAGTCGTTACGTGATCAGGTGCTTAACCACACATTGGTTCGCCGCAACGAGGACCCCAAGTTCCTGGAGCCGGGGCTGCCTGCCAATCGTCAGGCCAGCCTTCAGTTGAGCGAGCCGCTGCGCTTTACGCTGCGCCGCCGCCAGCTTCCGGAAAATTTACCGGAAAACTGGCAGGTCCGCGAACTGGGCGCCCGTGAGGTAGAGGTCACCGTACCGGCAGGCGTTTTTGAGACGCTGCTGCCCGATGCTCAGCGCCCCAAGGTATGTGCAGCAGCGCAGCTTCCTCACGGTTTTGAACCGGCAAGCCTGTACCGCAGCGTGCATCACCCTCGCGGACTCTCGATGGCGATTTTTGGCGCCAGCGACTGCCTGGGTGCCAGCGGTTTATCCTGGGAGACGCTGCGCCAAACGCTTAATCCTGACCACATCGCTGTTTATGCAGGCAACTCCATTGGTCAGTTGGATGATGCTGGCTGGGGCGGTTTGATGAAGAGTTTGGTGAGCGGTCAACGCGCCACCTCAAAACAGATGCCGTTAGGGTACGGGCAAATGCCCGCCGACTTTTTAAATGCCTATGTGCTGGGTAGCGTTGGCAGTACCGGGGCGGTATTAGGCGCCTGCGCCAGTTTTCTCTATAACCTGCGCTTGGGTACTGAAGATATTCGTTCGGGGCGACGCAGAGTGGTCATGGTAGGCACCGCTGACGCGCCGATCACCCCGGAAATTATTGAAGGTTTTCGCGCGATGGGCGCCCTGGCAGACGACGCTAGCTTAAAAGCGCTGGATGCCCTGGAGCTATTAACAGATGCGGATTACCAGCGCGCCAGCCGACCGTTTGCGCTTAACTGTGGTTTTACCATGGCCGAAGCCAGCCAGTTTATCCTGTTGATGGATGACGCGTTGGCGCTTGAACTGGGCGCAGACATTCTGGGCTCGGTACCGGATGTCTTTGTTAACGCTGACGGCTTTAAACGCTCGATTTCCGCGCCGGGTATTGGCAATTACATTACCCTGGGCAAGGCCGCATCGCTGGTGCGTGACCTGTTAGGCGAAAAAGCACTAAGAGAGCGCAGTTTTCTGCATGCTCACGGCACCAGTACGCCGAAAAATCGCACGACTGAGTCCCATGTGCTGGATGAAATTGCCCGTGCGAATGGGATTACCGACTGGCCAGTCGTCGCCATCAAGTCATTTATTGGCCACTCCCAAGGCTCGGCAGCGGGCGACCAGCTCGTAAGCGCGCTCGGCAGTTTTGCCCATGACATATTGCCTGGCATCCCCACGCTTAATGAAGTGGCTGACGATGTCTACGCCGACCGGCTGCGTTTTTTCCAAACCCCTATAGCCTTTAAAGCAGATGCTGCCTTTATTAATGCCAAGGGCTTTGGCGGCAATAACGCCACCGGCGTGGTACTTTCACCCGATGTTACCGAGCGCCTGTTGCTCCAGCGCCATGGCGCCGATGCCATCAATGCTTGGAAAACGTGTCGTGAAACCGTACGCGCCCAGGCAGATGCCTATCTGGCTCAAGCGGATAGAGGCCACTATGCGCCGCGCTATCAGTTTGGCGAAGAGGTGCTGGAAGGGCCGGAGCTGGATATTCACGCTGACCGCATTCATATTCCAGGCTATGCCCAGGCGGTATCGCTTACCAGTGATAACCCCTTTGGTAGCATCAACGAGGAGCCCTCGGAATGAACACGCCACGCGTCAATATTGCCGTGTACCCTGGCACTTTTGATCCGATCACCAACGGTCACATGGACCTTATAGCGCGTGGCGCGAGGATGTTCGAGAAGGTCATCATTGCCGTAGCAGCCAGCCCCGGCAAGCGGCCAAGCCTTGATTTAGAAGCCCGCATGTCCTTGGCTAAAGACGTCTGTGCGTCGCTTTCCAACGTTGAAGTAGTGGGTTTTTCTAATCTACTGACGACCTTTATGCACGAGCAAGGCGCCACCATCATTCTACGTGGCCTGCGTGGCGCATCCGATTTTGAGTACGAACTTCAGCTTGCCAACATGAATCGCGCTCAAAACCCGGAGCTGGAAAGCGTTTTTCTAACGCCTGGCGTAGAAAACTCGTATATTTCCTCCACGATTGTGCGTGAAATTGCCAAATTGGGCGGCGATATTTCACCACTGGTACCTTCCCAGGTCGCAGAAGCCTTGCGTAAGCACTACACTACGTAACCACTAACATTGTTGAGTAAAACACTCGGGTATTTCTTGCCGCTATTCCCGGGTGTGCCAGCCATTTGCGAGGTATGCCCATGGCACTGATGATCACCGATGAATGCATTAATTGCGACGTCTGCGAGCCCGAATGTCCGAACGATGCTATCTCGCCCGGCGAAGAGATTTACATCATCAACCCAAACCTGTGCACCGAGTGCGTTGGCCATTTCGATGAGCCACAGTGCCAGCAGGTTTGCCCGGTAGACTGTATTCCGCTTGACCCGGCACGCAAGGAAACGCAGCAGCAGCTGTTAGAGAAGTACCGCATTATTACCGCTGCCTAAGCGACGATCGCGTGCGTATATGGGCCATCGCATGGCCAATTATCCTTTCCAATATTACCGTCCCGCTGCTGGGCCTGGTCGATACCGCTGTGGTTGGGCATCTGCCCGATTCACGTTATCTGGCGGCGGTGACGCTGGGCGCCACTCTTTTCAGCTTTCTCTACTGGGGCTTTGGTTTCTTGCGCATGGGCACCACCGGACTGGTCGCTCAGGCTATCGGCCGTGAAAGTGATAGCGATGTGCGCCTGTTACTGGGCCAATCGCTGATCATTGCTGGGGCGATTGGTGCACTGCTGATTCTTTTCTCGTCACCGCTTATTTCCCTAGGGCTTTGGTTGCTGGACGGTAGCGAGGTAGCTACGCCACTGGCCCGTGAATATGCCGAAATACGCCTATGGTCGGCACCTGCCGTGTTGGCCAACTATGCAATATTAGGATGGTTTTTAGGCCAACAAAACTCTCGCGTTACGCTGATGATTTTGTTGCTGACCAACAGCGTCAATATCGTTCTCGACCTGTGGTTTGTGGTGGGCCTGGGCATGACCAGCAATGGTGTTGCCTGGGCAAGCGTTATTGCCGACTACAGTGCACTAGCGTTTGGCGGCTATTTGGTGACGCGCCAACTTAAAACGCTTTCTGGGCATTTATCGCGTGTACGCTTGCTGGCACTGTCGGCCTATACGGCCCTTTTCAATATCAACGCCAACCTGTTTGTACGCACGCTTGGCTTGCTGTTCGTCATGGCCTTCTTTACGGCTCAAGGGGCGCGTCAAGGCGATACGGTGCTGGCCGCCAATGCGGTGCTACTGCAATTTATTATGCTCACCAGCTACGCCCTGGATGGCTTTGCCCACGCGGCAGAATCGCTGGTGGGTCGCGCCTTTGGTCGCCGTGACTGGCAGGAGCTTTCACTCATTGTTCGCAGGGCAGCGCAGTTCTCCTTTTGGACAGCGGCCGGTGCCTCTCTGGGGTTTGCCCTTGGCGGCAATCAGTTGGTGGCACTTTTAACCGGGCTTGACGAAGTACGCACTGCCGCCGCGTTATACCTTCCGTGGATGGTGGTGATGCCGCTGATTGCCGTTTGGAGCTATCTTCTGGATGGCGTGTTTATTGGTGCTACCGCCGTGCGTGAAATGCGCAATAGTATCTTTATCGCCATGCTGGTTTACCTGCCGGCCTGGTGGCTGACCCAAGGTCTTGGCAATCATGGCTTATGGTTCGCTTTTACCCTGTTTATTACGGTGCGTTCAGGTGTATTGATTGGTTACTATCGACGCTACCGTCACTCGCGTTGGCAATAAGCGTTTAAACCCGTCCTCCCGTTATTGGCTAGCTGCGCTATCGTTCTAAAGTACGTCTTTAAATGTGAAAGCCATGGCGCATCACCGTATATTAGCCATGTACTTCCTATAACAAACAAGAGAGCCCGCCATGCTAAAAATGATATCGAAACCAGCGGTTAAGCTGGTTGAGCGTTATCTACCCGACCCGTATATTTTTGTTTTGCTACTGACGATCGTGGCGGCCGCTGCCGCCATTGCCGTGGAGCGCCAAACGCCCCTTGCGGTGATGCGCATGTGGGGAGACGGCTTTTGGGGCTTGTTAACCTTCTCGATGCAAATGCTGCTGGTCCTGGTAACCGGCTTTATGCTGGCAAGCTCACCACCCGTGAAGCGTATCCTGCAAAAGCTTGCCGGAACGGCAAAAAGTGCCGGTGGCGCGATTATCCTGGTGACGCTGGTCTCGCTTGTGGCCAGCTGGATTAACTGGGGATTTGGCCTGGTGGTGGGGGCACTGTTTGCCAAGGAGTTAGCTCGGTTGGTACGCGTGGATTACCGCTTGCTCGTGGCGAGTGCCTACTCGGGCTTCATCGTGTGGCACGGTGGCCTTGCGGGTTCCGTGCCGCTGACTATCGCCACCGAAGGACACTTCACTGCCGATGCGATTGGCGTGATTGGCACCGGCTCAACGATCTTCGCCTTTTTTAACCTGGCGATTGTTGTGTGTCTGTTTATCGCGGTACCACTGGTTAATCGGTTAATGCTGCCCGACGAAAAAGACAGTGTGTATGTCGATAGCAAGCTGCTTGAAGATGCCCCCGCGCCGAAGGAGCGTATTACCCGCCCGGCGGAAAAACTCGAAAATAGCCTGGTACTTTCGCTACTGGTGGGCGTGCCGGGGCTTTTGTATCTGCTTGATCACTTTATTCTTCGGGGCGGCGGTTTAAACCTGAATATCGTGAACTTTCTGTTTCTGTTTTTAGCTATCGTACTTCATCGCACGCCACGCAGTTTGCTTATTAGCCTTAACGAAGCCATTAAGGGTGGCGCTGGCATCGTTATTCAGTTTCCGTTTTATGCCGGCATTATGGCCATTATGGTGCAGTCAGGCTTGGCCCAAAGCATGTCGGAGTGGCTAATCTCGTTTGCGACAGCAACCTCGCTGCCCTTTTGGTCGTTTATTAGCGCCGGCATTGTTAACCTGTTTGTGCCTTCCGGCGGCGGCCAGTGGGCAGTGCAAGCGCCCGTGATGCTGCCAGCGGCCCAGGCGCTGGGTGCCGATATCTCACGGGTGGCCATGGCCGTTGCCTGGGGCGATGCCTGGACTAACTTGCTGCAACCTTTCTGGGCGCTGCCGGTGCTTGCCATCGCTGGCCTAAAAGCCAAAGATATTATGGGCTTCTGCCTGATTCAGCTGTTTGTCACCGGGGTGATTATTTCCATAGGCTTGGTCTGGTTCTAAGCTTTTATCTGCCCGCCGCAGCGTTAACCAAGGACACGTTATGTCAGATGCCGCACACACGGCCTTACCAGGACAGCATGAGCTGTCAATGACCGTACTAATGACGCCCGATATGGCGAACTTCAGCGGTAAAGTACACGGGGGCGCTATTCTTAAAAAACTGGATGAAGTCGCTTACGCTTGTGCCAGCCGCTATTCGGGCCACTATGTCGTCACCCTTTCCGTCGACCAGGTGCTATTTAAACAGCCCATTCACGTGGGCGAACTCGTCACTTTTTTGGCCTGCGTTAACCATGTTGGTCGCTCCTCAATGGAGATCGGCATTAAGGTGGTCGCCGAAGATATCCGTAATAAGCTCATCCGCCATACCAACAGTTGCTACCTCACCATGGTCGCGGTGGACCCTGACGGAAAACCCGCCAGCGTTCCCCCTTTGACGCTTACCACCCCTATTCAACAGCTCCGTTTTGAAAAAGCAGCACTGCGAAAAAAGCATCGTAAACAGACAGAGCAGGAAGAAAAACTTACCCAGCAGCACTATCAGGCGCAGGCTTAACTGCCAGGCGCAGGCTTAATAGGCTAGCCCGGATATTACGAGGCGTCGCAGGCAGCGGCCGAATCAGGTGGGCTAAGCGCTTGATGCTGCTTTAATACCCATTCACAAGGAGGTTACATGCCCACCAGACGGCGCTACCCACAATTGCCCAAGCCCGTTGAGTACGCTCATATTGGCTGGGATTTACTGATTCTCATCGCGGTGGTGCTTAATTTAGGGCTTTTGCTGTTTGATTCACTGTTTTTAATCGAGCCTGTTAACCAGGCCATTGCAGGCCTGGCACCCACCTTTTATACATTTTACGACACCCAAGTCCATAGCCGCTTTTTTACGATTGATCTGTTCTTTGTCGCTTTTTTTGTTGCCGATGTTCTGCTGGGCTGGACCGTCGCCGTGGCCGAAAGGCGCTATCATCGCTGGTTTTTCTACCCCTTTGTGCACTGGTATGACGTTCTGGGCTGTATTCCATTAAGCGGTTTTCGCCTACTCAGAATACTGCGTGTGGTGTCATTACTTCATCGCTTACATCGTCTGCGGCTTATTAATATTACTCACTGGTCGATATATCAATTTTTCTTTAAATATTACGATATCCTGCTTGAAGAACTTTCTGATCGTATCGCGCTACGGCTTTTGGGCAATGTACAGCAGCAAATTCTGGCCAGCGACTCGCTAACTGAGCGGGTGGTCGACCGAGTCATCATGCCGCGCAAAAAGCAGTTGATTAGTGAAATTGTGCAGCGTCTGGAAAGTACCGTGGGCGAGGCGTACCAACAAAATCGCACGCACGCGATGCAAGCCATTGATGAACTTGTAAGCCGCACGCTACGTGAAAGTCCTGAGATTCAGCGCTTGCACCGCCTGCCGATGGGCCAAACCGCCACGAATGCCATGCAGGCGTCTATTAGCGGCGTTGCCCAACGGTTAGTGGATGAGCTTGCGCTGGGCATCCACTCTCCCGAGTTTAGGCAAGTGGTTGAACGCACCGCAGAGAGCGGCTTTAACAGCTGGCTGACCGTCGATGAAGGCAGCCAACGAATCACAGAATTGGTGCTTTACGATATGCTTGAAATGCTTAAAGAGCAGGTGAATCGCCAGCGTTGGAAGGATCGTTATGAATAGTCAGTGGGTTATTCTTGGGCCAGCCGCCCTTTACATGATGTCGATGACCCTAACGCCCGGCCCTAATAACATTATGTTAACCGCGTCAGGCGCCAACTTTGGCTTTAAACGCACGCTGCCACATATGGTGGGTATTGTCGGCGGCTGCTTTTTGCTGTTTTTCAGTATTGCTTTGGGGTTAGGCGTGCTGTTTGAGCGCTATCCTTCCCTACAATTCGCCCTGCGCTGGTTAGGCAGTGCTTACTTGCTCTACCTCGCATGGAAAATTGCCAGCGCGCCACCGCCTGATTTAAAGAGCAAGGCACACAGCGTACCCCTTACCTTCTGGCAGGCCGCTGCGTTTCAATTCGCCAATCCCAAGGCGTGGGTCATGGGGCTTGCGTTAATCGCGGGGTTTATTCCTGATCAGGGTTCAACCGTTGCAAACGCGTTAATCCTGGTGGGTTTTGTAGAGCTGGTTGCCTTCCCCTGTTTGGCGCTATGGGCGGGGTTTGGCATGGCGATCGGTCATTGGATTAAAAGCGACGGTGCCTGGCGAATATTTAACGTCACCATGGGAGTGCTCACCGCCGCTTGTGTAGTGCTGATATTGCGCTAACCGCAGCGTAAAGCTTCGACCGTTTCATTACTATCAACATGGATATTCAAGCGGTCCGGTCGGTGGTCCATAGTGGCCACATCGCTTGGACGTAGCACGCGCACCTGGCGCGACTGACTTTCGCTTTGCAACTGCGAAACGTTCGCTTCATCGAAGGCCTCGCCTATGGCGTAGCGAATTGAGGCGGTATCGCAGCTGTCCATGGGTATCGGTTGGCCATTTTGATCACCCGAACCCGACGTTCTAGCCGCGTCAGAACCGGCAGCGCATGCAGAAAGCAGAACAATGCCGCCGCTGGCGGCTAATAATTTCACGTACTGAAACCCATAAGTGAATCGCCACGTATTCATAAACCTACCCCGAATGATTATTAACATGCAGGCCAAACACACAGTGGGCCAGGCAATTGCCTGGCCCACTCAACATCGTCAAGGGTTCATGGACCTTAGCTTGCGGCGTCCTGAACGGCCTGGCCGCCTCTTTCCACATCCTGGCCTGCGCCAGCCACCGTGTTACAACCGGCCAACGCGCCTGCTGTCATAAGTAGAATAAAACCAGTCGCTAAAAGTTTTTTCATTTGAGTTCTCCTTAACGTGTCTAGCAACAGCCCTTTAGTAGCGTCTACCCTTTCCAAGGGGTACTTTCAGCGTAACAGTGTTTGGTTAATTTCGCCTGTTTTCCCGAAGGTTGCTCCCTACACCGCGTCATCTACCCAAAGCATCGGCTATCATATAC
The DNA here is from genome assembly GCF_052379685.1 of Halomonas sp. 111. Taxonomy (NCBI): domain Bacteria; kingdom Pseudomonadati; phylum Pseudomonadota; class Gammaproteobacteria; order Oceanospirillales; family Halomonadaceae; genus Halomonas; species Halomonas sp. 111. The sequence continues at coordinate 47,855 of NZ_JBQSYV010000015.1, read as the reverse complement.
ACCATTGAAGACTACCTGGAGCGCGCTCTTTGAACGATTTCACTCTCGACCAACGTCTGGATGCTGACACCTTCCCCATCGCCGACCTGCCACTTTGCCGTGTGCTGTTAATGAATGATGCGCGCTATCCTTGGGTGATTCTGGTGCCTCGGCTGAATAATATCAGCGAAGTATTTGAGCTTTCCGAGCCTGACCAGGCCCAGTTATGGCGGGAAGCCACCCAACTGGGCAACGTGATGAAAACCCTCTTCGAGGGCGATAAATTGAATATCGCCACCTTGGGCAACGTCGTCAAACAGCTGCATATCCACGTGGTCGTGCGCCACCAGGCTGATGCCACTTGGCCTGCGCCGGTATGGGGCAATGGCAGCGCCGAACCGTATGAGTTGGAGTCACTTGCCGACCTACGCGATCAACTTATTGCGCATATTGACCGCTTAAACGCTTAGCTGCTGTCAGGGCCTTAAAAGCGGACTGCTTTGCCTTGCGGGCGGCTCGCCAAGCAAGGGCGCCCCGGCGGGTTGAGAAACACTCGTCGTGACAAGCATAACGCCCAATAAAACAATCAATATGCCGCCGGCAAGCGCCGCCCAGCCCACCACTTTATGCGCCGACTGAGAAGCGTGCTGCTGCCTGGCTAAACGCCGCGTTGCCCAGCGACGTGCAAACACGCTGGCAAGCGCCAACGCCGACACCGTCATTCCTGTACCCAGCGACATGGCCAGTACCGACAAAACGCCAACATAAAATTGCCCCAATAGGCTGGCGGCGCCGAGTAAAAGTACCGCGCCACTGCAAGGACGCATACCAATCGCACCGACCGTCATGATGGCGGTACGCCAATCCAACGCTTGCTCGGGTTCAATATGATGCGCGCCGCCACAGCAGTGGTGGTGGCCATGGCTGTGATCGTGATTGAGATGATGGCCATTGCCGTGGTCGTGCTGAACCGGATAAAACGCAATAGGCTGATAAGCGCGGCGCAGCTGCTTGTAAGCCCGAACGCATAGCCAAACACCCAATAGCGTTATGAGTAAAAAACTGGCCTGCTCAACCCAAACAACACTGCCCATCGCCTGACGCGTTAGCCACCCCAGGCCGTGCACCAAAATGGCCACCATGACAATGGCAGTCACGCCTTGCAACAGCGACGCGGCAAACGAAAGCCCTAATGCTCGCCGCACGGCGCCCCCATGAGAGGCCAGATACGTTGCCAGCACCGCCTTCCCGTGCCCTGGCCCTGCCGCGTGAAAAACGCCGTAACCAAAACTGACGCTCAATAATACCCACCAGGTGGCTTGAGAAGGTTCGCGGGCAAGCTCGGTAATCGCCAGCGTGAGCGAGCGGTTAAAGCTCCGCTGCCAAGCCAGCATCTGGTAGCTTGTGCCCTGTAATCCCCCTTCCCATAAAAATATCACTGCCCCAGCAGCAAGTGCTAATAGCGCAATCAGCATAATGGGCCTGCGCATAACGAGTGATCGCATAAAGCACTACCTTATTTCATACATTCATAGAATTCGTCGGGTCTGCAGCTTGTGATTAGCGGCAATCAACACGCCCTGTTTCGGCAAAAAACCGTCCAAGCCCTGGTTCGGCTTCCTCATCCTGGTCCAGCAGAGCAGCTTGCAGGACCAGCTCAGGGTCAGGTTCGGCGATTAAGATGCTTAGCTCGCAGGCAGGTTCCCCGTGCAGCACCAAGGCGTCGTCTTTAGGCTGGTTATTTTCTGACTCATGAACCATCTCGATATAATACGTTGGATCGTATATTTGATAATCAAGCACGTGGCCCGCCAAGGGTTGGGGCGTTTGTAGCGGGAGGATAAACGTAAAGCTAAGCCGCCCGTCATGCTCCCTGGCCGTGTATTCGGTTACCTCGCCCAATGCCAACGGCTCGCCATCCAGACGAACGTCTGTAAAGTAGTGCTGACCCGCAAGATTATCGCGTATTTCAGTGCCTAACCGGTCAAGCCCAACCTCCAGGCTAACGCCATCCACATGCTGGAGCTCTTCAAACACCACCAGGCTATAAAAAGGGTCCATCCGCCATGCGTGATGCAACCCGCGCACAACGCCCTCCTCGTCGGTCATGACTCGGATACTGAAATCAATCCAGCCATGCGGATGTGCGGTTGCAAGCGGGCTCATCAGCAAGCCGATCAATCCAGCGCCCAGCGCCCAACATTTGCCGCTATAAAAAGTACTTACTCTTTGATCACCACACTGCTTCACGGTGCTAATCCCAACGTTGCTTGTAAATCCACTAGCCACGGATCCAATAAATAAGGCGCCAATGGTTGATTGCCACGCCAGGCCATGACACTCACCTGGCTACCACTCCCGGCTTCACTCACCTGCAGTTGCAAACGGTATTCAGGCCAGCGGGCTAGCGAGGCTTCTGCACGCCCTAGGGCCAAATCGGCGTGGCGTACCACATACCCTTGCTTCATCATCAGCTCGACAGCGCTTCGAAACGTCGTGTCGACCGAGGTTGGATAGACAAGTTCACGCGGGACAGACGGCGACGTCGTTGCACAGCCGGTAAGCCATGCCCCCAAAAGCATCAAGCCCACCCACCTGATATCCCAACGGCCTCGCCTCATAACCCTCTCCCGGTTGGCACCCTGTATTGCTCAAGCGCCGTTTGAAAGCGCTGACAAAAATCATCGTTGCTCGCGCTGTACGACTCCCGCATATCGCCCAGATGGTCGAAGCGGCGGATATCGCGCGAGATACGAATATGGTCGTCGTGGATCAGGAGTGAGACCCGCTCGACCTCGACTGGCTGCTGTTGCAGCCCGCCCCCAAAGCCCATTCCGATGCCGATACCGCCGCCGCCTCCCACTCCAAACCCGCCGAAGGCACGTATGCCGCGCCCATAACCGTAGGCGTTATCATAAGGGTCGTAATAGCCACGCAGCGCTTGAGTGCGGCTAGCGGTAACCAGGCCTAACGTCGCATCCGTCGAATTCAGTTCAAATCCCGATTCGGTGAGCAGCGCAACGCTTTGGCGAAGCACTTCCTGGGAGTCTCTTTCAGCACTGTTAGAAAAATAGCAGGCCGCTGAGGGGGCAGGCTCGGCCTGGGGCAGACGGTCTGGCGTCACCTGGCATCCAGCCAGCGCCAGCAGGCAGGTTAAGCTAATCGGTATCGACTTCATGTTAGATCCTCAAGCGATGATCACAACGGGTCTATCAGCAACTGGTCTATCAGCAAGCAGCGCGTTAAGCTCCTCTCATCATTACAATAGATTAGAGACCGTCATTTGCGGAGATTGTGCGATGAATATCCTGCTTTGCCCCGATAGTTTTAAAGACGCCCTAAGCGCTGAATTAGCAGCCAAGGCGATGGCTAAAGGCGTACGTAGTGCGGTCCCCGGCGCGCAAACACACTGCTGCCCGTTGGCTGATGGTGGCGAAGGAAGTCTGGATGCATTAATTGCCGCAACCGGTGCCAAGCGGTGCTATCAAACGGTTCACGATGCACTTGGACGACCCCGCGATGCCGCCTGGGGTTGGCTTAGCGAACAGCGTACCGCGTTTATCGAACTGGCAGAAGCCAGCGGATTACAACACTTAAGCCCTCAAGAGCGCAACGCACTACAAACCTCCACCGTTGGGGTAGGTGAGTTATTTCTCGCAGCGCTTAACCAGGGCGCCGAAAACGTACTGCTACTGCTAGGAGGAAGCGCCACCAACGATGGCGGTGCTGGCATGCTACAAGCCCTGGGCGCCAGGTTTCAGGATGCACATGGCAAGCCGCTTGCGCCAGGCGGTGCTGCGCTTGCAGGCCTTGAATCGCTGGATATTTCTGGGCTGGACCCACGCTTGGCCTCACTCAACGTGGAAGCAGCGGTGGATGTGGATAACCCACTGCTGGGTGAACGGGGCGCCAGTGCGGTATTTGGCCCTCAAAAAGGCGCCTCCCCTGAAGAGGTAGCTCAGCTTGACCAAGCGCTTGCCCGCTTTGCCGATATTTGCGCCAGCACGTTGGCGCATGACTACCGAGACCTGCCCGGCGCAGGTGCCGCAGGCGGAATGGGGTTTGCAGCCAGCGCGTTTCTTAACGCGACGCTAAAACCGGGCATCGAATTGATTATGCAGCACGCGAATATGCTCACTCTGCTCAATAACGCCGACCTGATCATTACCGGTGAGGGACGCCTGGATGGGCAAAGCATGTCGGGCAAAACCCCCATTGGCGTTTCCCGTGCGGCCAAGCGCTTGGGTAAACCAGTGATTATTTTAGCGGGCAGCCTGGGCGATGACTGGCAAGCCTGTCTTGATGAAGGTGTAACCGCGGCCTTTGCCTTGGCCGATGGCCCCATGACGCTGGAGCAGGCTTTACCCAGAACAGCCGAGTTGCTGGCAGCACGCTGTGAAACAATTATTCGTTTATGGTTAACCCCGGCGGCCCCTTGAAAAATATCTCGAACGGCAGCATTACTGTTGTTAGGCAGCATTCGTGAAAGCCACGTCGATACATGGTCCGTTTTAAGATCCAGTTATTAAAACCGGGCGGTGTTGCCGTCACGGTAATGTCATAACGCTATGAGTACGATGCAAAAAACCTGTTTTGCAATGTTCCAGCAGCGTTTTATGCTAATCAAACGATTTGATAGCCGTGCTACACGGCTCCAACAAGGAGAGACAGCATGACCGATACCAATAGCATCGGCCTTCATGAAGGCAGTGCCAGCCAGCTTGCCGAGAAACTCAACCACCTGCTGGCGAACTACCAGATTTTTTACATGAACGTGCGCGGCTACCACTGGAACGTGAAGGGTAGCGACTTTTTTGAACTGCACGCCAAGTTTGAAGAGTTTTACACGGACCTGCTGACCAAGGTAGATGAAGTCGCCGAGCGTATCCTCACCTTGAGCCACAAGCCGGTGCATGCCTACAGTGACTACGCCACGCTTTCGCATATTCAGGAAGATAAAGACGTACACGACGGCAAAGCCTGCGTTAACGGCATTATCAAAGGATACCAGGTCCTGATTGAGCTTCAGCGCGAAGTGCTCTCACTCGCCTCTGACGCTGATGATGAAGGGACAGCCTCACTAGCCAGCGACTACATTCGCGAGCAGGAAAAAACCATCTGGATGCTGAACGCTTATCTCGGTAAGTGATAAGCGCTCTTCTTAGCGATAGATGCAAAAACGGCACCCTCGCGGTGCCGTTTTGTTTAGCCCGAGGTTGGCTAGCCTTTCTGGGCCAAATCTTCCATCAACGCGCGCAGCATACGCCAGAACTCATCGACCGATGCAAGCTCCACCCGCTCATCCGGGGAGTGAGCCCCACGAATCAGCGGGCCAAACGAGACCATATCCAGGTGGGGATATTTACTGCCCAGAATGCCGCACTCAAGCCCCGCGTGAATGACCTTAACAGCGGGTTCTTTCTCAAACAGCGCGGCATGGCGTTTGTTAAAAATCGCTAACAGCGCACTGCCAGGATTCGGCGCCCAACCGGGGTAGCTATTCTCGACACGGACACGTGCGCCAATCAACCCAAACAGTGCCTCAAAGCGGTCGGCCAAAGCGATCATTGCGGTATCGTGCAAGGAGCGTACCAGCGCACATAGATGCAAACGCCCCTCTTCCAGGCTGAGTACGCCCAGATTATTGGACGTTTCAACAACACCGGGCACATCAGCGCTCATGCGCTCGACGCCGCAGGGCGCTGCGTGAAGCGCGGCCACCAACATGGCACTGGCGTCCAGGGTTAGCGGGTCTACTGACACATTATTCACCGCACGCGTTGCCGTCAGCACCAGACCGCTATCGCCACTGCCAAGCTCGGCACGCAGGGTACTTTCCAGCGCCTTTAGCGCGTCGAAGGCGGCATCCACTTCGTCAGCGGGCAAGGCCAGCTGAGCAAACGCTTCACGAGGAATCGCATTACGCAGCGTGCCGCCGTGGTAGCTAACCAGCCGTCCATCAAACCCTTCAAGGGTACGCAGCGCACGCACCAGCAGGCGATTGGCATTGCCCAGCGGCTTGTGGATATCCATGCCTGAATGGCCGCCTTTAAGGCCTGTCAGTGCAATCTCGACCAGTTGCTCATCGTCGCGTAGCTTGGCACTGGGTAGCTGGGCATCCACCACCACATCGCCACCGCCCGCGCAGCCGATATACACTTCACCGCGGTCTTCACTGTCCAGGTTAAGCAGCAATGAGCCTTTCAGCCAGTTCTCTGCCAGGTTCAGCGCGCCCCCCATTGAGGTCTCTTCTTCCAGAGTAAACAGCGCTTCAAGCGGACCATGGGTGAGCTCTGCATCCTCAAGCACGGCAAGAATAGCCGCTACGCCCATTCCGTTGTCAGCCCCAAGCGTCGTACCCTCAGCATGCAACCAACCATCGGCGACGTAGGTGCTTATTGGATCACGCGAAAAATCATGAGCGCTGTCAGCATTGGCCTGGGCCACCATATCCAGATGGCCCTGCAAAATAACCCCTGGGGCGTGTTCGCAGCCAGGTGATGCCGGCTTACAAATGCGTAAATTGCCAAAACTATCGCGGTCGTGAGCAAGCCCTTGAGCATCGGCCCAGGCTTCTAGTATCGCGACCAACGCAGCTTCCTGGCCAGAAGGGCGCGGCGTATTACACAGCGTACGAAAATGGCGCCAAACGATAGGCGGCGTTAACGCGTCTAAATGTGCGTTCATAAAAACTCTTCATTATCGGTAACCGACCCACTTTACTCCTCAAGGCGACGAGGGAAAAGCATGCATTGATGCCACCTGCCCCACCGCTTGGCGTAGTGCACGAACGGACGCATTATGCGCAGCGGCTAAAGGCTGGTTTTGAAAAGCCCACGCCGCCAGTTGGTGGTGTGCGGTTGCCATGCCTGATGAGGGCACGTGGCTGGCTTCTCGCGCCAGCGCTTGTAGCGCAGGTCGCGCCAGCGCCGGGTCACGATGCGCATAGGCGACATCGTTGATGGCTTGGCGCTCTTCTGGGGTTAGCGGTGTAGAAGGCAGCCCACGTAGTAACAGTGTGACTACCTCGGCGGGCAGCGCGGTTAATTCAAACGCCAGCAAGCTGGGTAACGCAGCGCTGAACCCTGCCGTTAACGAATGCAGTACCGCGCGCCCCTCAACGTTCAGCGCTTTGGCAACCATCACCGCAAATTCCCCGGTAGCCGCTTCACGGGTGATGCCCAGCCGCACGGGCTGAAACCCTTGAGCAAGCCAGAAACGCAGTAGCGACGCTTCGGCGCCGAAGGTGGCGCCATAAAGCGCAATGCCTTGCTGCGTGGCCTCCTGAACATCCTCGGCAATAAGTTGTTGCCCCAGGCCTTCCCGGCGGCGGTCTGGATGAGTAGCGATACGCACGACACGCCGCCAGCGGGCGGTCAGTGCTGTACGGCTGCCCACGTGGGCGGCCAGCGACTGCGCCATCAAATGCCCTTGCGGGCGGCGCTCGCCCCGTGCGACTTGCTCGGCAAGCGAGGCATCAAAACCGCCCTCTTCTCGTGCCACCAGAACCGCTTGAGGGGCATGTTTGTGCCCCAGTAGACGCAGCGTGGTTCCGGGTCCGTCTAACAGCTGACGCACGTCACCTGGAGAGGTCCGGTAGTGAGACTGCACCAACAGGCCAAACAGCGCTTCAAGAGCAGCTTCCTCCTGGGCAAGGCAAGCACGTTCGAGTGTATATGAACTATCCGCGTCATCGTCACGTTGCCCTAAGGCTGGCAAAGGCGCCTTGAGTAGCAGCAACCGGTTGATCGCGGCTTCAAGAGGATCACCGGCATTCCAGCGGATGGGGGTGTCCAGCGTCAAGGCTTTCCATTGCGGCGTCAGCCGGGTCAATACGTCTTTAAAGCGCAAGGCAAACCCTCGCCCTGAACCTTCGTAGCCATCAACGGTGGTCGCAAACGCAATACGCGGAAACGCCGCCAGCCACTGACCCAACAAGGCAGCAGGAATCGCCGCGGCTTCATCCACCATTAAATAGCTGCCATCGCCTCCCAACTGTTTGGCCGCAACCTGCTCGGTAAGTACATCCGGGGGCAAAAAGCTCAGCTCGCGGTTATCTGCGAGTTGAAAGCGCCCTGGGGCGATGCGCGCTCCGTCAGGGCACAGGGCTTCAAGCCGAGCGAACAGACTCTCCACGGCGCTTAACCTGGGAGCCGTGACAATGATATTCGAGGTCCCGTTTTCTAAAAGGCGTGCGCAAGCGATTCCAAGCGCGGCACTTTTACCCCGCCCACGATCAGCGGTAATCACCACTGGGCGGCGGCGCTTCAAACGTACAAGCTGGGCAACGATAGCCGATTGATCCGCCGTGAGACACGCGCTATCGCTAACGCTCTGTGGACAATTCGTGCTGGCGGGTAAACGGGGAAGCTTTGGCACTCCAGGGGCATGCCAAGGGATAACATCTGTACGCTCATAAAGCAGGCGAGCCAATCGCGCCAGATAGTGCGACGTTAACTGCTCCCAGTGCCAAGGGTGGTCAGCAAAACGCGCGTAATCCGGGTCCGGATGACGACCCCAAGGCTTGGGAGTAATAAGCACCAGCAAGCCTCCCGCTATCAACGTGCCTGCCAGCGCGCCTAGCGCGTCAGGATCAAGGCCCGCCTCACCACTGGCATCCAGCACGATGAGCTGATGCTCTGCACCTAAACGCGTGCGCGCCTTACGGGGCGTTATCCAGGGCGCAACGGGCACATCATCGGCCTGATGAGCGACCCATAAAGGTGCTGCCCAGTTAGCCGCCTGCCACAGCCGATGCGCGTGGGCACGACATTCGCAAGGCCTACCGGTTAGCCATACCAGTTGACGCCAACGCCTCCTCTCCAGCCGCCTGGAATGGGCAACTAGCGCTTGAACTGGCCGCTCACTAATCATGCTTAACGTTCTCGTCAATCTGGCTGGTGATGACAACCCTGGCATCACGACTCCTGGCACACGCCCCCTAGTTAAGACTTTGGTTGAACAAAATATCTATTTTCAACGTTTATAGCCTCAACACGTTTTACAAAATGTGCAAACAAAAACAGCAAGCAATTGATTTAAAATAAAATATTGTCTTAATAAATGGAAAATTTAGTGTTTATTTACTTGGCTTACTGATATTGCGCCGCAGCGGGGAGAGTATGCTAACTTACTCTTGAAGCATCGCCACTTTACGTACGCGTCAACTTCTTAGCTACGCTTTCCTGCATCACGGTAACAAATACTAACAATGCCTTATGCCAACCAGGAAAAATAACATGAAAATGATCACTCGATTCAGCCTTACCAGTCTGGCGGCAAGCGTGACGTTAGCCGCACTCGCTACGACGGCACAAGCACAAGAGCAGTGGACAATGACTTCCACATGGCCTGACAACCTTGATCTCATCAAGATTGACCAGCATTGGGTTGAGCTGGTTAATAAATTGGCAGGCGATGAACTACAAATTAGTTTCCGGGCCGGAGGCACTCTGATGCCTGGCACCGAAGTGTTTGATGCGACTGAAACCGGCAGCATAGAAGCTGCAGGCGATTGGCCAGGTTACTGGGCAGGCTTAAATCCTGCTTTTTCACCACTAGCCACTACTACAAGCCTATTTAACGGCGTTGATTACCTTAACTGGATTCAGCAATGGGGCGGGCGTGAACTCTATGAAGATATTTATGGCCAGTTCAACATGATGTATCTGCCCTACGGTATTACTAACAACGAGTCCGGATTTATGGGCCGCACCCCCATTGCAAGTATTGCTGACCTTGAGGGCAAGCGTTTGCGTCTTTCAGGCCGTGACCAAGGGCGCGTACTGGAACAGCTGGGTGGCTCTCAAGTAACGCTTGCAGGGGGTGAAATTTACCAGGCGATAGAGCGCGGAGTGATTGACGCTGGTGAATTCTCAACACCCGGTGTTGACTACAATGCAGGCTTCGCCGAAGTCGCCGATAACTGGGCCACGCCGGGCTGGCATCAGTCGGCCAGCGTCTTTGGCGTAATGATTAATAAAGATGCTTGGGATGCACTTTCCGAGGAAACCCAAGAGAAATTACGTATCGCCGCGGATGCCACAATGGCTTGGTCGCTGGCCTGGTCTGAATTTGAGTCCAACGCGGCTACCCAGAAGTTTATTGATGCCGAGGTGACCATTAACCAGTTTTCAGAAGAAGATCTTGCACGCATTCAGGAAGTGACCAATCAGGTGATCGTGCAAGGCGCCTGTGAAAATCCCGATCATGCCAAGGTCTATCACTCCATGATTACCTATTTGCAGGATTATGCGACGTGGCGTGACGCTTCGGCCCCCTTCAATATGAGCCGAACCATGGATAATTTGCCGTCATTGGAAGAGATCGAAGCCTGCCTGTAAGGCGCTCATGTTTCGCCTCGGCCATGCCGGGGCGTTTGTTGTGCTGATCGGAGATCTTTCATGAATGCGATTGCCCAGGCCATTGATACGATTAACGAAGCCTTTGGACGCCTGATAGCCCCCTTGATCGCCGTCATTACCCTTATCGTGCTTTATGACATTACCTCGCGCTTCCTGTTTGGCCGACCCAGCGACTGGGCATTTGATATCACCAAAATGCTGTTTGGGGCGCACTTCATGCTGATGGCGGCTTATGGTCTGCGCCACCACGTCCATGTAGAAGTCGACGTTTTAAAGCGCCTGTTATCGCGCAAAAAGCAGGCGCTGCTCACTCTATTCGGGTATTTGATTTTCTTTGTGCCCTTTATCTGGATGCTGCTCAAGTACGGATGGCTGTTTTTCGAGCGCGCTTTTAGCCGCGGCGAAACTACCTACGGTATGGTGTCGATTCCGGTGTATCCCATTAAAGGCGTGATTGTGCTGGCGGCAGTGCTGCTGCTCCTGCAGGCCATCGCTATTGTACTGCGCGCTATTATACAGTTGCGTCAGGAGGCTCCGGCATGAACCTGAGTCCTGAATTACTCGCCCTGGTGATGTTTGGCGGCCTGCTGGTGGGACTTTTCATGGGCCACCCACTGGCATTTGTGTTAGGTGGTGTAGCAGTGATTGGCGCGTTTTTAGGCCCCGGAGAGCGGGTGTTGGGCACGCTGATCAACAATATCTATGGTAACGCCATGGATAACTACGTACTCGTGGCGATACCGCTTTTTATACTCATGGCGCGCTTTCTAAACGACTCCGGGGTTACCGAGCGAATGTTTGATGCCATGCGCCTGCTGCTGGCCAACCTACGTGGCGGATTGGCGCTGACCGTGGTAATTGTGTCGGTACTCCTAGCCGCGACGACCGGCATTGTTGGCGCGTCCATTGCGGTAATGGGTATGATCGCCTTAGTACCGATGCTCAAGTACGGCTATAACAAGGAGCTAAGCGCAGGCGTAATCATGGCCAGCGGCTGTTTGGGCATTTTGATTCCGCCCAGCATCATGCTGATCCTGATGGCCAGCTACTCGCCGGTATCGGTAGGTGCACTGTTTGCGGGCGCCATGGTGCCAGGGTTAATGCTGGGCGCTATGTATGCACTTTACGTACTGCTGATCTGCCACTTTAAACCGTCTTACGGCCCGCCAGTGCCCAAGGAGGAACGCGCGGAAGTTAGCACCCGGCAGCTTCTTATCATGCTAGGCAAGTACGTGGTGCCGCCCATGTCGTTGATCCTTGGGGTACTTGGCGCGCTGTTTACCGGGATTGCCACCGCCACAGAAGCCTCAGCAATTGGCGTTTTTATCGCATTCATTTTGTTTTTAATCTTTGGTGACAGGAGGCTATCCACTTGCTTTAGAACGCTGTTGGAGGCGGGTAAAACCACCACCATGGTAATGCTGGTGCTGGTCGGCGCGACCGCGTTTACCGGCGTGTTCTCGCGCGGTGGCGGCATGCAGGTTATTCAAGACCTGTTGCTGGCCATGCCCGGCGGCAATACCGGCGCGTTGATCATGATGCTACTGCTGGTATTTGTGCTGGGTATGTTCCTGGACTGGACCGGCATCGTACTGCTGAGCTTTCCCATCATGCTGCCGATCATCCAGCAGATGGGCATTGATCCGCTGTGGTTTGTCGTCATGGTGGCTGTGGTGCTGCAAACTTCGTTTCTTACCCCACCGTTTGGCTATGCCCTGTTCTACCTGAAAGGCGTGGCTCCGCCCGGTGTGGAGATTGTCGATCTGTATAAAGCCGTGGTGCCGTTTGTGGCGCTTATCCTGTTGGCCTGCTTGCTGATGGCCTCTTTCCCCTGGCTCGTCACAGGCTTACCCAGCTTGATGGTCGGCTATTAACCGGCCACCCCGCTCTTAGGCGTAATGCTGTTCGGTTATGACCGAAGACTCTAAGAAAATCCGGTATTCTTCATTGGATACCGGATTTTTTTGCCTATTCAACAGACATTGCTCGATATTGATGAGCCACACTCCTTCACTCAAGTGATACCATTTACAGCTGTTATTTTTTCGCATTGACGAGTCAGCCTGCCAGCCTCGTCTTAGGAGACAACGACGTGCCCATTCCCGCTCGCCGTTCACGATTGGCGCTACTCGCTGACGGTATATCCCGCTTTAGGCTATCACTCACACCCTGGTCATGTGCGCTGTTCTTGATTGCACTGACGGTGGCATTGCCGATTCTGGTTGTCTTGAGCTATATCTTTGTGCCGACGGAAGGCGTCTGGCAGCACTTGGCGAGCACCGTGTTGAGCCGCTATCTGTCGAATACCTTTTGGCTTGTGCTCTGGGTGGGGCTGGGCACATTAATCCTGGGCGCCGGTAGCGCCTGGCTGGTGGTGATGTGTCGCTTCCCAGGCAAACGAATCTTCGAGTGGGCACTTTTATTACCGCTGGCGGTGCCCACCTATGTCATCGCCTACGCTTACACGGATTTTTTGCAGGTGGCAGGGCCGCTACAGAGTGCGCTTCGCGGGTGGTTTGACTGGCAATACGGCGACTACTATTTCCCCAACGTGCGCTCGTTAGGCGGCGCCGCGACGCTGATCACGTTTGTGCTGTATCCCTACGTTTATTTGCTCGCCCGTGCCTCCTTTCTTGAGCAATCGGTATGCGTACTCGATGTAGGGCGCACGCTGGGTCGCGGCCCCTGGCACCTGTTTGCAAGCGTTGCCCTGCCGCTGGCGCGCCCCGCCCTGGTGGGTGGCGTTTCGCTGGTGCTGATGGAAACCCTCAACGAGTTTGGCGCGGTGCAGTTTTTTGGCGTGGATACCTTTACCACCGGCATTTACCGCACCTGGTTTGGGCTAGGCGAGCCCGTGGCAGCCGCTCAACTGGCGGCCTGTTTGCTAACGTTTGTGATTGTGCTGGTGCTGCTGGAGCGCTTCTCGCGCGGGAAGCGGCGCTATTTTCATACCACCAACCGCTACCAGCAGTTGCCCGAGTACCGCCTGCATGGCTGGCGCGCCCTCGGCGCAACGCTCGCCTGCTTGCTGCCTATCGTCATCGGCTTTTTATTGCCCAGCGGCATTCTGCTGAACCTTGCCATTCAGCAGGGCGACGCCCTGCTGGGCACGCGCTTTATCCGCTTCGCTACCAACAGCCTCAGCCTTGCCATGGTCGCGGCGCTGATTGCCGTGGGCCTGGCGGTGCTGTTGAGCTATGGCGTCCGGCTACATAACTCGCCCGGGGCCCGGCTATTTACCCGAATCGCCGCGATGGGCTATGCCATTCCCGGCTCGGTGGTTGCAGTAGGTATCTTGATTCCCTTTGCCTGGCTGGATAACACGCTGAATACGTGGCTACACGCCCACTACGGAAAAATTATCGGCCTGGTGTTTAGCGGCTCGGCGTTTATTTTAATTTATGCCTATGTCGTGCGCTTTTTGGCCGTGTCATTTAATGCGGTTGAGGCAAGCCTGGGCAAAGTGACTCCCAATATGGACGCCGCCTCACGCACTTTGGGCCAAACCGCAGGTGGCACGCTGCGCCGTATTCATACGCCGCTGATGCGTAGCAGCCTGCTGGCCGCCGGAATTCTCGTGTTTGTGGATGTAATGAAAGAACTGCCCGCGACGATTATCCTGCGGCCGTTCAACTTCGATACTCTGGCGGTGCGTGCTTATAGCCTGGCGTCTGATGAGCGCTTGGCTGAGGCCTCCACCGCGTCGCTGGCTATTGTGGTGGTCGGCATCTTGCCGGTGATTCTGCTTAGCCTGGCCATGCGCCGGGCGCGGCCCGGCAGCCATACTCAGTAAATCTACGGGGAAGTCTACCTAGGCTTCATCCTGAAACACAAACACCTGAGAGTGGTCCAGGTCGATATCAATCGGCTGGCCCTCCTGGGGCAGAAAGACGCCAGGCACGCGGGCATGTAGATGCGCCTCCTGGCCATCAGCCCCGTGGGCGCACAAATGAATGAGGCTGGAACGCCCGAGTAGCTTTGCCATGACCACGTGGCTATGGCGGTGGGCGGCTGCGGGCAAGTCGCGCTCCTGAAGCCGCAGCGCCTCAGGGCGAATCATAATCCGCGCCTTACTGCCTTCGGGCAGCCAGCTGGCATCTATTTCACCTACCGGAGTCTGCACACGGCCCTGCTTAACCGTGCCGCTGAGCTCATTTACTTCACCAAAAAAGGTCACCACAAACGGGTCGACCGGCGTGCAATAAAGCTCGCGCGGCGTGCCCGTTTGAATAATTCGGCCATCGCGCATGAGGGCAATTCGGTCGGCCATAAACATGGCTTCTTCCGGGTCGTGGGTCACCAGTAACGTGGCTGACCCAAGCTTCTTCAACACGTGCAGCGTATCGTCACGAATGCGGTCACGCAGCCGTGCATCCAGGCTCGAAAAGGGTTCGTCGAGCAGCATCAACTTGGGTGTTGGCGCAAGCGCCCGGGCCAAAGCGACGCGCTGTTGTTGCCCGCCAGACAGCATGTGCGGGTAGGTATCGATGTAATCCGCCATCCCCAACTGAGTCAACAGCTCGACCGCGCGTTCGCGGCGCTGACGCGCGGGCATCTGTTTGAGCCCAAATGTGACGTTTTCCAGCACACTTAAGTGAGGGAAAAGCGCCGAGTCCTGAAATGCCAGGCCGACATTACGCTTTTCCGGCGGAAGGTGACGCTGGCCGGGTGACGCGACGGCCTGCCCTTCCAGGCTAACGCTACCTTGTTGAAGGGCTTCCAGCCCTGCGGCAATACGTAATAGCGTGGTTTTACCGCACCCCGATGGCCCCAGCAGGCACACGACTTCTCCAGGGGAAATCTCTAACGAGACACCTTTCACCACCTGGTTTGCTGCATACGTATGGTGGACATCGTGTAGCGAAAGCGCCTGTAACGTGGCGTTATCGGGAGCTGATACGGTTACTGCCATAATGTCACCATTACCTCATTTAATCAGCGTCTCACTTAGCCAGCACTTTTGGCGTGCTGCTAGGCAGGCTGCGTTGAATATCAACACCATTGTATTTTTCATTCGCTTGATATGCACGCAGGGTTGCACAACCACGAACACCTTGTTCTTTTTTCCCTTGACGCGGGTACTGCGAAAGTATTCAATACTAAAACTTAATGCAACTTATTCTCATAATCATTTAGGACGCTAACTATATGAAAACAACACGTCTTTCAGTCTCTATCGCCGCCATTCTTGCGGGCGCTGCTGTATCAAGTACAGCACTTGCCGATGCGGTTAACATTTACTCTGCCCGCCACTACGATTCGGATGAAATCCTCTATAAAGCGTTCACCGACGAGACGGGCATCGAAGTGAACGTTCTGGAAGGCGACTCCGACCAACTGATGGAGCGCATGCAGCGTGAGGGCATTGCCAGCCCCGCCGACGTCATGCTGACGGTCGATGCGGGCCGTTTATGGCGCGCCGAGCAGGACGGCCTGTTCCAAAGCGTGGATTCTGAGGTACTGAGCGAGCGTCTGCCGGAGTCAATGCGCCAGCCTGACAATTTATGGTTTGGCTTTAGCCAGCGTGCACGGGTAATTTTCTATAACCGCGATAACTTCGACCCCAGCCAAATCGAAAGCTACGAAGATTTAGCCGATCCTCGGTTTGAAGGCCAGTTGTGCATTCGCTCCTCCAACAACATCTATAACCAGTCGCTGCTTGCCTCCATGATTGAGCATCACGGTGAAGAGGGTGCAGAAGAGTGGGCCCAGGGCGTGGTTAACAACCTGGCACGTAACCCGGAAGGTGGTGATACTGACCAGATTCTTGGGGTCGCCAGTGGCGAGTGTAACTTGGCCGTTGCCAACCACTACTACTATGTTCGCATGCTCCATTCCGACAACGAGTCTGACCGTGAAGCAGCGCGCAAGGTGGGAGTAATTTTCCCCAACCAGAACGACCGTGGCACCCACGTTAACGTTGGCGGTGCAGGCCTGGTAGCCAATGCGCAAAACCCGGAAAACGGCATTAAATTCCTGGAGTTCTTATCATCTGACGGTGCCCAGGAAATCTTCGCCGAGCGTAACTATGAGTTCCCGGTCGTCGACGGTGTCAAGAAAGACCCGGTATTAGAGTCATGGGGTGACTTCAAAAAGGATGAGCTGAATATTAATGTGCTGGGTGAGAATAACCCCGAAGCCATTCGTATTTTTGACCGCGTCGGCTGGCGCTAAGCCCTCCCCACGCATACAAAACGGCCCGCCATTTGGCGGGCCGTTTTCATGTGAGCACTATTTACTTTTTAATGCGCTTCATCCCAATTAACCCCGCTTTCGGCTTCAACAATCAGCGGTACTTTAAGCTCGGCGGCGGCTTGCATACGCGTTTGCACTTCACCAATAAACGCTTCCACCTGCTCTTCTTTCACCTCAAACACCAGTTCATCATGTACTTGCATGACCATCAGCGCATCGAACTCGCCCTCTGCAAGCCAAGCGTCCACGTCGATCATGGCCTGTTTGATGATATCCGCGGCGGTGCCCTGCATGGGCGCGTTGATCGCGGTACGCTCGGCACCCTGACGGCGGTTGCGGTTTTGCGAGTGGATTTCCGGCAGGTACAGGCGGCGCCCCAGCACGGTTTCCACAAACCCATCTTCCGCGGCCTGGGTGCGAATCCGGTCCATATAGCGAGCCACGCCTGGGTAGCGGTCAAAGTAGCGGTCGATATAGGTTTGCGCCTGATTGCGCTCAATATGTAGCTGGCGCGCAAGGCCCCACGCGCTCAT
The DNA here is from genome assembly GCF_052379685.1 of Halomonas sp. 111. Classification (NCBI taxonomy): domain Bacteria; kingdom Pseudomonadati; phylum Pseudomonadota; class Gammaproteobacteria; order Oceanospirillales; family Halomonadaceae; genus Halomonas; species Halomonas sp. 111. The sequence goes on along the minus strand of NZ_JBQSYV010000015.1, from coordinate 30,784 downwards.
ACCGTAAATCAGCCCGAAGTTAATCGCTTTAGCACTACGCCGCTGATCACTGGACACTTTGTCCAGCGCAGTGCCGAAGACTTCCGCGGCAGTGGCCGTGTGGATATCGCGATTCTCGGCAAACGCTTCCAGCAGGCCCTTGTCTTCTGAAAGGTGCGCCATGATGCGCAGCTCGATCTGCGAGTAGTCAGCGGCAACAATACGATAGCCGGGCCGGGCAACGAACGCCTGACGAATCTTGCGCCCCTCCTCGGTGCGAATGGGGATGTTCTGCAGGTTCGGGTCCGATGAAGAGAGACGACCGGTGGCGGTGACCGCCTGGTGATAACTGGTGTGTACCCGGTTATTTGCCTTGTTGATCAAGCGCGGCAGCTTATCGGTGTAGGTGGACTTCAACTTGGAAAGCCCGCGATGCTCCATAATGACCTTGGGCAGCGGATAATCCAGCGCCAGCTCCTCAAGCACCGCTTCGGCCGTTGACGGCGCGCCTTTGGGTGTTTTCTTGAGAACAGGGATCTTCAGCTCATTAAACAGAATTTCGCCTAACTGCTTGGGCGAGCCAAGATTAAACTCACGCCCGGCCAGGTCAAACGCTTCAATTTCCAGTTCACGAATGCGTTTATCCAGCTGTTGGCTCTGCGCGTGTAGGCGCTCAGCATCTATCGCCACGCCGTTACGCTCAATGCGGGAAATCACCTTGATCAGCGGCAGTTCCAGGTGATCCAGCACCTGGGCCAGGCGCCCCTCTTTGTCTACCTGCGGGCGCAACACATCGTACAAGCGCAGGGTAATATCCACGTCTTCACAGGCGTAGGGCGCTGCCTGCTCTAACGCTATCTGGTTGAAGGTCAGCTGCTTGGCGCCTTTACCAGCGATCTCTTCAAACGAGGTGGTTTTCTCGCCCAGGTACTTAAGTGCCAGCGAATCCATGTCGTGGCGCGTTGCCGTGGAATTCAATACATAAGAGGCCAGCATGGTATCGGCCAGCGTTCCAGCAACGATAATGTCGTAGTTGGCCAATACGGAAATATCGTACTTGAGGTTCTGGCCAATCTTGATGGTCTTTTGATCTTCGAACAGCGGCTTAAGCGCAGCTAAAACCTTGGCTCTATCCAACTGAGCGGGAGCATCCAAATAGTCGTGGGCCAGCGGAATATAGGCCGCTTCACCGGCGTCGAGCGCCAGTCCAATTCCCACAATTTCGGCTTCCATGTAATTCAGGCTGGTCGTTTCCAAGTCAAAACAGAACCGCTTGGCGCTTTTTAAGCGCTTGAGCCAAGCGTCCAGTTCGCTTTGCTCAACGATGACATGGTCCTGGCGCTCTTGAGGGCTGGCTGACTGCGCATCACTGGTTTCCTCAGCATCCTCAGGTACCGGTTCACCGCCTTTTACGTCATCCACGCCTTCATCTTTTCCCTCCAGCAGTTCAGCCAGCCACTGCCTGAATTCAAGCTCTTTATAAAGCGCAACCAGCTGTTCGCGATCCGGGTGCGCAATATCTAAATTATCCAGCCCAACCGGCAGATCGCAGTCGACTTTGATGGTGGCAAGCTGATAGGAGAGATAGGCCTGCTCACGGTGCTCTTCAAGCTTTTTGGATAACGTTTTGGCCCCACGAAACGAGAGCGTTTTAACCCGCTCTAAATCCCCGTAAATGGTGTCCAGCCCGCCGCCCATTCCCTGCAGCAGTCCCAAGGCGGTTTTTTCGCCCACGCCCGGCACGCCCGGGATGTTATCGACCTTATCGCCCATCAAGGCGAGGTAATCGATAATCAGAGCAGGCGGCAAACCAAACTTGCCTTCCACACCAGCCTCATCCAGGGTTTCATCTTTCATGGTATTAACTAGCGTGATATGCGCATTCACCAGTTGCGCCATATCTTTATCGCCGGTGGAGATCACTGCATCCCGACCCGCCTGCGTGGCACGGTGCGCTAACGTACCTATCACGTCATCCGCCTCCACGCCGTCAATGCATAAAAGCGGCAAGCCAAGCGCCTTTACGCAGGCATGCAGTAGGGCAACCTGGCTGCGTAAATCATCCGGCATCGGTGGGCGATGCGCCTTGTAGTCCTCGTAAAGCTCATCGCGGAAGGTTTTGCCCGGCGCATCAAACACCACCGCCATCGGGCTTTGCGGATAATCCTTTATGAGCCGTTTGAGCATGTTCAGCACGCCCTTAACGGCTCCCGTCGGTTGGCCATTAGAGGTTGTTAACGGCGGCAGCGCGTGGAAGGCACGATACAAGTACGAGGAACCATCGACGAGCACGATCGGGGCACGGGCCATAACCAATATCCATTGCAAAAAAAGTATAGGGTCATGATACGCGCTAAGCGCCAGCGGCTGAAATAAACTGGCGGATACAAATGCGCTTAAGCGTTTAACAACGCTGCCAACTCAGCCAGCAAGCCGCTACAATAATGGGCTTAGCAACCTGGGCGAGATTCTCATGGCTGTATTTACCCCGCTTAGCGACGCACAGGTCGCAGCGTTTTTAGAAAAATTTGATGTTGGAAGCTTCGTTTCTCTGCAAGGAGTGGCGGGCGGCACAGAAAACTCGACATTTTTTGTTACCACTGAACGCCGCGAACTGGTGCTAACCCTGTTTGAACAAGGTGAACACGAAGAGCTGCCGTTCTTCGTCGATCTGCTGGACTACCTGGATGAACACCGTTTGCCAGTGCCAGGCCCGGTTCATGACCGCGATGGCATTGCACTGCACAGCCTGGCGGATAAACCGGCCCTGCTATTTCCGCGTATGCCGGGCCGTCATCCCGTCGCCCCTAACCTGGCGCAGTGCCGGGCGCTTGGGGATACGCTGGGGCGTTTGCATGTAATCTCACAGCACTTCTCCGGCCATCGCCCGAACCCCCGCGACTTGCACTGGCTACAGGCCATGCACCATAAAGTATTGGCGTACTTAAGCCCTGATGATCAGGCATTAATGAAAAACGAAGTCGAGGATTTTGAAAGCGCCTTCAGTCAGTACGCCAAGCTACCCCAAGGGGCTATCCATGGTGACCTGTTTCGTGACAACACGCTGTTCGATGGCGACCAGCTTGGCGGCATCATTGATTTTTATAATGGCTGTACTGGTGACCTACTGTTTGATCTCGCCATCGTGATTAACGATTGGGCATCAAATGAAGACGGCACGCTCAATGCAGAGCGCTATAATGCCTTGCTGGGGGCTTACCTGGCACGCCGACCACTCACCCACGAGGAGCGTGACGTATGGCCGATAATGCTGCGCATGACGGCGCTACGCTATTGGTTATCGCGCCTGCTGGTCGTCTACGTTGACCCACCGGCTCACGATTTAACACCTCACGACCCCGAGCGTTTTCATACCATCTTAAACGCGCGCATTGCGTACGGCGCCTTACCTCTTCCTGAGGCTGACTTATGAGTGCAACGCAAAGTGGGTCAGCACTAAGTGCTCGCCGCACATGGAATATCGACCAATGGGGCAGCGGCTACTTTGATGTAGACGACCACGGCCAAGCGCTGGTGCGCCCCTTGGGTAGCGACGCCGAAGGCCCTACCCTGCCCCTGCGTGAGCTGGTTATTCAGTTGCAGGAGGCGGGCCTACGCTTGCCTGTTCTGGTGCGCTTTAGCGATATTCTGCACGACCGGGTTGAACAGCTGTGCGGCGCCTTTGATGCCGCCATGAGTGATATTGACTACCAGGGCGGCTACACCGCAGTTTACCCCATTAAGGTTAACCAACAGCGCCGCGTGGTCGAGGAAATTCTGGCGACTTCCGAGCGCGGCAATGGCCGAGTGGGCCTGGAAGCGGGCAGCAAGCCCGAGCTTCTTGCCGTGCTTGCTCTCTCGGGCGGTGGGTCATCGCTGATCGTGTGTAACGGTTACAAGGACCGTGAGTACGTGCGCCTTGCCCTGCTGGGCGAGAAGCTTGGCCACCGTGTTTACCTGGTCGTGGAAAAGCTCTCCGAGCTTGCGATGATCATGGAAGAGGCCCGGGAGCTGGAGGTTACGCCGCGTATTGGCCTGCGCGCCCGGCTTGCCTCGGTGGGCAAGGGCAAGTGGCAGAACACCGGCGGTGAAAAATCCAAGTTCGGCCTAACTGCCAGCCAAATTCTGGAAGTGGTGGAAACGCTGCGCGCCCAGGACGCCTTGGCAAGCCTGCAACTGGTGCACTTCCACCTGGGTTCGCAGATCGCCAATATCCGCGACATTCAGCGCGGCCTGCGTGAGTGTGCCCGCTTTTATCAGAACCTGATTACCCTTGGCGCACCGATTGATACGGTCGATGTGGGCGGCGGCCTGGGCATTGACTATGAAGGCACCCGCTCGCGCAGTTACTGCTCAGCCAACTACTCGATGCGCGAATATGCCCGTAACGTGGTGAGCGCCTTTGCTCAGCTGTGCGAAGAGTCCCATTTACCTCAGCCCCATTTAATCAGCGAATCGGGCCGAGCATTGACGGCCCATCACGCGGTGCTTATTACCAACGTGATTGGCGAAGAGCGCATTGATGATACGCCGCCCGAGAAGGCGCCTCAGGACGATATACAGGTTGATGCCCTGTGGCGCGTGTTCGACCAGCTTGCCACGCCTCAGGAGCCGCGCATGCTGGTCGAGGCCTGGCATGACCTCTTGCAGGCAGTAAGCGAGTTACAGGACAGATTTGTGCTGGGCCTGAGCGATATCAATGCCCGTGCCGAAGGCGAGCGCCTGTATTTGGCCGCCTGTGCACGTTTGCGCAGTCAATTGGATACTCGCAATCGTGCACACCGCGAAATTATGGACGAGCTCGCCGAGAAGCTGGCTGACAAGCTGTTTGTTAACTTTTCGCTGTTCCAGTCGGTGCCTGATGTGTGGGGCATTGAGCAGATCTTTCCGGTGCTACCATTAAGCGGGTTGAATCAACCCCCAACGCGCCGTGCTGTCATTCAAGATATTACCTGCGATTCAGACGGACGTATCGACAGCTACGTTGATGGACAAGGTGTAGAAAGCACCCTGCCCCTTCCCGAATGGCCCTCGGAAGATGAGCGCTGGCTAGGCTTTTTCCTGGTGGGGGCGTATCAAGAAATTCTGGGTGACTTGCATAACCTGTTCGGCGATACCGACTCGGTTGACGCCGCATTAAACGAGCACGGCGAGTGGGTGTTTTCCAACCCGCTGGCGGGTGATACCGTTGCCGATGTACTGGCCTACGTCAACTTTGACGCCAAGGTACTTATGCAAAAGCTGACCGAGCAGATCGTCAATAGCGATTTCTCAGAGCAAGAGCAGGAAAGCTTTGCGGCAAGCCTGCACGAAGGACTGGAAGGCTATACGTATTTAGAGTAACGCTATCGCCTTACTTTACTTTTTTGCCTTACTTTTCAGCACCAATAGAAAGCGTCCCCCCTGGACGACCAAGGGGCGCTTTCACTATGCAACGCTGGCTTATTCAGTAACAGTGGTTGTCACTTCCAGACCGCCGGTCAGCGTTAAGCGCAGTGATGTGCCTCGAGTTAACTCACCGACACCGGCGGGGGTGCCAGTTAAAATGACATCGCCCGGCTCAAGCGTGAAATGACGGCTCATTTCCGCGACCAGCGAGGGAATCGCAAAGATCATATCCGAACCTTCCCCATGCTGGCGCGCTTCACCATCAACCTCCAGCGTAAAGGCCAGCGCATTCCAGTTGGGTACTCGGCTTAGCGGCAGGAACCTGGATAGCGGGCAAGACCCATCAAAACCCTTGGCGATCTCCCACGGGTGGCCCTTCTCTTTCAGCTTCGTTTGTACATCGCGTAGCGTTAAATCAAGCGCTAAACCAATACCCACAATCGCACGTTCCGCTTCATCCGGCGTCGCGTGGGTGAGGGTTTCCCCAACTAACAGGGCCAGTTCGGTTTCGTAGTGTACATCGCCTTGAGAAAAAGGCGGGCTCAGCGGCTGCTCTATATCCACGACACTCGTCGCAGGCTTAATAAATAACAGCGGCTCGCTGGGAACGGGATTATCCAGCTCTTTCGCGTGATCAGCATAGTTGCGGCCAACGCATACGACTTTGCCCAATGCATGGGGAAATGCCTGACCGTCAGTAAATTGTGGAACAAGACGCATGGCGGGTACTCTCCTTCTCATTATACGTGCCGCGTTCTTAACAACAGACGCAACAGTTTACCCTACCTATGTGCATGTTCCACAACCTAATACGAGGTTATCGTTCATCCTCCCAATCACTTATCGACTCGCCACTCTTGGCCTGGGTCATGGGCCAGAAAGTCCGGACGCTGCTGCGGGGCCGCATACGGCTCGCGGCAGCGATTATCGGGGCGGTTAAAGACGAAGAACACGTTACTGCGCGGGTCCGGCGACAAGTTAGCGTTTGAGGCATGCAGTGTATTGCAATCAAACAGCAATAGCCCACCGGCCTTACCTTTCGGCGCTTCAATACCGTGCTCGGCAACCAGTTCAGTGAGAGCCTCTGGGCTTGGCACGCCCACTTCCTGCGCTTTCAACGAACGCTTATGGTTATCCATTGGCGTCTCCCCCATGCAGGGCACAAACTTCTTGTGCGAGCCAGGAATCAGCATCAGCGGGCCATTAAATTCGTGATTATCGGTCAGGATCAAGGACGCACTCACTGCATGCATGCCGGGCATACCATCCTCAGCGTGCCAGGTCTCAAAATCCGAGTGCCAGTTAAAGCCCTTACCAGCGAACCCCGGCTTGTAGTTAATCCGTGACTGATGCACATAAGGATCATCACCAATCACCTGCCGAGCAGCACCTGCCACGCGCTCATCTCTGGCCAGTGCGCCCAAGCGTTCGGAAAGGTGGTGTACCGCAAACAGTGAACGAATTTCGTTACTTTCAGGCTCAGTAATACTGAAGTCTTTATCGCGGTAAGCATCCGTACTCATAAGTGCCTGCATCTCAGCACGTAGCTCATCAAGCTCACTACCGCTAATCAGATTCGGGATAAACAAAAAGCCTTTACGTTCAAATTCATCCAGTTGAGGTTCGCTTAAAGGCCCTGACAGGTGACGCCCTTTTACAACGGCGTCCTGACGCGCCTGCCAAAGTGCTTGAGGAGGCTGTGCCAAGCGCGATGGATAGGGATCATAAAATTTCGCATGTTGCGAAGAGGGCGAATCCGCTAACTCGCTGTAATGCTTATGGGCGGTCACATTATGAAAAGATAGATTGCTGACTGTCATCTAATCCACTCCTTGTATGATTAAATTTCAGATCAATGTCATTGCCATAACAAGGTAGCTAACTTATCCGCCTCTGCAAGGCATAACACAGCCTTTATAACGTGGATTAAACCAACATCACTTAAGTTATTTTTAACGTTTCAACCTTCTTTAACAAAGTAAAATTTAAACAAACTTATTAATCACCTGCAACACCCACCCAAAGCTTACTGAAAACACCAACACTAAAGATAACAAACCTTTAGCTTGCAAGAACTCAAAAAAGATCGCTTATTGCTCTATTAAACACCATCTTTCGTTATTTAAATGTCTGGCCAGCTTTCATACTTGGACCGCGGCGATAGAAAGCATCCTTGCCATCACATTGACGCTTTAACGGATTGTTAGCACTGACTTGAATGCACTTTCCTAACTTAAATAAGCCATGCGGTTGCATGCTATCCAAGTCATGCCAACAGCCCTCTCCAGTGGAGAGGGCTTTAGAAAGTGGCAATTTCATTCTAGACGACCAACATTCAAACCAAAAAACAACTACGCCAACAGTTTAACAAAACCAACCAAAAGAGAATACGATTCACTGATCATTTATCGTAACTCTTTCATTAAAAACCCGTAACATATAGCTACTCAAATACGGATATAGCGTTACTCTATAAGAACATGACCATAAATAAACTCACTATCAAAACCTGTTGCTGCCGCCATTTCCTCCGGCTTAAGGAGCTTAATACTACTCCTCGTTTTACGTATAAACTTCTTTTGCTCCAGCGCGGTCATGCAGCGGCTAACATGGACACTAGTAATGCCTAATAGCTCGCCTACCACATCCTGGGTAATAGGAAATGCGTAAATATTGGTCTTCAACAACCCTTTAAAGCAGAACCGTGTATAAATTTCTAATAAAAAGTGGGCAACACGCTCTTCAGAACGGTGGTGCGTACAGCTTCTTAATCGTTCAATCGTAATATTGTCATTGACCATGATATAGGACATTACCGCTTTTCTAACGTCCATATCGTTTTTAAAAAGTTTATGTATATCTTCGACCGATACTTTTTCAAACTTACAGTTAGTAAGCGCTAGTATAGTAATATCATGGTTGTCAAAAAAGCTTTCTCGAACACCGATGATATCGCCAGGCATAAATACATTACATATATCCTGACCTCGCTTATCGGTGGCATGGCAAAGGCTCGCCCATCCTTCTTTTACTAGAAACATATCGGCCCGGCCATCACATAATGAGAGCATCTTTTGATTTCTCTTTAATTCGACCGGTTTTTTGCGCGTTGACCGCAAGCTTTCTAAAGAGTCGCTGCCCAAATCTCCATACAACCCCAGAACACTCTCTAGTGTTATATCAAAATTCAAGGCGTCGAAATCATCAGTGCCACCATTAAAGCCAAAGCTTTTTTTGTCCATAATATCGTAATTTCCTGCCATTACCTTATCCATTTCTACACTCCTTTGTAGTTAGACGTAAGCTATACATGATAGCCAAAAGGTAAAAAGCTTATACAACCAAAAGAGATAAGAGGCAAAAAAATATAGTCAACAAAAAAAAGATAAACAAGAATTATTTATTTGCCCCACTTGGATAAAGGATATTACTAAACTATTAAGCGATAAAAATTAACAATTGTTAACTTTTTCATATTATTTTTTTATCATCAATCATCGACTTACGCTTTTCAGGTAACGCAGGTTTGAAAAAAAGCGTTACGTTTACAAACAAACTGAAACTTACCGGGTCATAAACAAAGATCAGCTAACCGTAAGGTAGCTAATAAGCAAGTTAACTAATAAAGAAAGGGATTGATCTTTAATAAATTACATATATCAAGGATAAACGCTACCAGCTGTCTTACGCTAATTATGCGGCATTAGGAGAACGACCTTATTCACGGAGAGAATAATGATGAAACGTAATATTTTTGTAATTGCTCTAGAAGATAAGCAGCGTCATGCGATGGAGACCTTGCGTGAGGCAAAAGCATTAAATATTCATGAACTGCTGAGTGTGGATACCGCGGTTGAGGCTGAAGAGCTATCGTTTAATCAGCTTTTTGAAGAGATCAAGGCGAAACTAGACAGCTTCTCAGGGTCAATAGATGGCATTATCGCGCAGTGGGACTTCCCCACCAGCGTACTAGTTCCTCTCCTCTGCCAGAATTATGACCTTCCTTCTCCTTCCATTAAGAGCGTTTTAACGTGTGAACATAAGCTCTGGAGCCGCCTGGAGCAGCAAAAGGTGATTCCTGATGTGGTGCCTGCCTTCTGTGGTGTCGATCCTTTCAAAGATAATCCGATTGACCAGGTAGCCCTCGACTTTCCCTTTTGGATAAAACCGGTAAAGGCCTTCTCTTCTCACTTGGGGTTTAGGGTGGAGAATCAGGCGCAGTTTGACCATGCGATTGAAGAAATACGCATGGGTATTCGTCAATTGGGCGATCCTTTTAACGAAGCGCTTGCGTATGCTGACCTGCCCGAGGAGATTCAAGCGCTGGATGGTAACTCCTGCATTGTTGAAGAGATCGTCAAGGGTGTACAAGCCGCGCCTGAAGGTACGGTTTTTAAGGGCGAGTTCAACGTGCACGGTATTATCTCCCAACCTAAATCGGATGGGTCACAAACACTTTTTGACCGCTTGGAGTATCCAAGCAACCTGCCTGAACATGTTCACCACAAAATGGTAGAAACGGCCAAAATGTTTCTTACCCATATTGGCTACGATAATGGCTGTTTTAACGCTGAATTTATGTGGGACGAGGCGACTGACAATCTTTGGCTGATTGAAGTTAATACACGTATTTCTCAATCACATAGCGAGATATTTGTCCTGGTTGACGGCATGTCCAACCATGAAGTAGCTATCGATATTGCCTTGGGACAACGTCCTTCACTATTAAACCGCCAAGGCGTGGCGCCTGTGGCGGCAAAATGCTTTATTCCCTACGCCCATGAGGATGGCATCGTGACGCGTGTGCCTAGTCAGGAAAATATACAGGCGCTTCAACAACGCTTACCGCACACCGATGTCTGCCTTGATGTTGCTCCAGGCCAACGCCTTGGCGATTTACTGCATCAGGACAGCTTTTGTTATCGACTAGGCACGCTTTACATCACCGGCAATAACCACGAGGAGATCGAAGAGAACTATAAATTTTGTTTGGATTTTTTAGATTTTGAGATCGAAAAAGTGGATCTTTAAAAGGAGGTAGCATGGAAGTTATCAATGACTTTCCTTATAACGTCCGCGAGATAGAAAACGTCTTTATTCCTATGCGTGATGGCAAGCAGTTGGCCGCGCGCATCTGGCTCCCCGAGGCAAGCCTGGCATCGCCTCTTCCCGCGATTATGGAGTACATCCCTTACCGCAAACGCGATATTACGCGAGGCCGCGATGCATCCAATCACCCTTACCTTGCTGGTCATGGCTATGTGTGTGTTCGTGTGGATATGCGCGGTAGCGGTGACTCTGATGGCGTATTAACGGATGAGTACACGCAGCAAGAGCAGCTTGATGCGGTGGATGCGATCGAGTGGATTGCCCGCCAGGCCTGGTGCGACGGCAATGTCGGCATGATGGGTATTTCCTGGGGCGGCTTTAATAGCCTGCAAGTCGCTGCTAAACAGCCGCCTGCTCTCAAAGCCATTATCAGCCTCTGTTCAAGCGACGACCTGTATGCCGACAATATGCACTATATGGGTGGCTGCCTACTGGGAGACAATTTGTCGGAAGCGACCGTAATGCTGGCGTTTAACGCCCTGCCCCCGGATCCTTTGATAGTAGGCGACCGCTGGCGGGACATGTGGCATGAACGCATGGAAGACAGCGGCCTTTGGATAGACAAGTGGCTTCGCCACCAGCGCAGGGATGCGTACTGGACCACCAGCTCAGTGTGTGAAAATTATGATGCTATTCGGTGTCCGGTTTATGCGATTGGTGGGTGGGCCGATGGTTTTACCAATACCGTCTTCAGATTAATGGAGCATCTAGATGTTCCGCGTAAAGGTTTAATTGGCCCCTGGGGTCATAAGTACCCTCACCAGGGAATACCCGGGCCCGCCATTGGTTTTTTACAAGAAGCACTGCGCTGGTGGGATTATTGGCTGAAAGGTGATGACAACGGCATTATGGATGAACCCATGCTGCGCGCCTGGGAGCAGGATAGCGTACCACCTGACAACGCTTATGAAGAAAGACCCGGCCGCTGGTTAACAGAGTCCAAGTGGCCATCAAGTAATTTGCAAGAGCAGTGTTTTGTCTTGTCGCCTTACCGACTTACTCCCCAAACCTGCTCAGTTGGTACGTCTGAACCTAACGTTGAGCCTGTCACGATGGGGCTACAGTCGCCGTTAAGCGTTGGCTTGTCAGCCGGCAAATGGTGCTCCTACGCCGCAACACCTGACTTACCCGGCGACCAGCGCGAAGAAGACGGCGGCTCCCTTATTTTTAGTACAGATGCATTAACCGAGTCGTTAAATATCTTTGGCACGCCTTCTTTAGAGTTGGAAGTTTCCAGTAATCAACCACAGGCCATGTTGGCCGTCAGGCTTTCTGATGTGGCGCCGGATGGGAAAGCAACTCGCGTCACCTATGGCCTGTTAAACCTTACCCACCGTGATAGCAATGCAGAGCCAACGCCGCTTGAACCGCATCGCACCTACCGGGTGACGATAGAGATGAACGGTATTGCCCAGAAATTCCCCGCAGGACACCAATTACGGCTTTCTATTTCAACCTCTTACTGGCCCCTTGCCTGGCTCCCTCCCAAGCCTGCCCAAGTGGATATGACCTTTAACCAGTGCGTACTTAAACTACCGGTGCGTACCGCAGACCATCATGGGGATGGCTTAACGCATTTTGGAGCGCCCCAGTCGGCACCGCCTCTTGAGATCACTCACTTGGCACCCAGCAAGCATAATTGGTTGCTGCATCAAGATCTGGCGGCCAAAGATTCAACGTTGGAAGTCATCAATGACCAAGGGTGCTTTCGCATTAACGATACCGGTACCGAGGTTCATCGGTGCGCCCGCGAATATTACACCACGGTAGGGAATGATTTTACGTCAGCACGTGGCGAAACGATGACGGAAAGCTCGTTTCAGCGGGATGACTGGCATACAGAAGTGTATACCCGGACCGTGCTGAGCTGCACTGAAACGGACTTTATTATTCATGCCCAGATGGATGCTTATGAAGGGCAGTATCGGGTATTTTCCAAAAACTGGGAGTCTACAATTCCACGCGACCTGCTGTAGAAAAGTTGGCATGGAAAGAAGGTAAGGATGAACAAACCACCTTCCCCAACCGAGCAAAGCCGCCTACATGCATTAGGCGGCTTTTTTGTGCATTAAAAAGTAGCAGGTTAGACGAATTTCGATAGATAGCGCTTAACGTTTAGCGCGCTGGTCATCGTCATCAGCACGATGCAAAAATTGTGTGGTCGTAGACTCCAGATGATCCGCTAGCCAATCCGCCATGGCAATCTCTTCCTGAAGGATCTCTTTGCATACTTGAGCGACGCCCGTATGGCCCGCGCTTTCCGCAGCCTGAATCAAAGCTTTATAGTTGGCGATTTCAAAGTGCTCAAAAGCGTAACAGGCGATACTTCCTTTCATGACTTCATCGCCCATCATCATGCCGCCAAGCGCTTGGCTAAAGGCGGTTATCTTACCGCCCAGATCCTTGAGGGCTGAGGTATCAATATCCAAACCAGCCATGGCCTGCTCCAAGCGATCCGACTGATGGCGGGTCTCATTTAAGTGCTGCTCAATACGCGCCTTAAGCTCAGGGTAATCAACTAATCGTTCTGCCTGCTTTTCCAGCATTTCCTCAGCTTGCTTTTCCATAGCATGCGCATCACGTAACCAGTTTTCCAAATACTTGGTTTCCATCGTGCTGACTCCTTTTAAATAACTGAGTTATGTATAACGACTTATTTTGACGGATCAATCTGCTCTTTCTGAGCGCCCGATTTCTCCTTTGCCATGCCGAGCGTAGGCGCCTGGCCTTCCGGCTCTGGCTGTTGGCGGGCCGAGAACTCGCTACGTCCGTCAAATGAGGGGCCTTCCGCCCAGCGGCCTTTCGGCGCCTCTTTATCCAGCAAGGTATTGAGGTAGTAGTACGAATGCTGCATGGCTTCGTGATCTTCAGGGGTAGCGTTCGGTATCGGAAGGTGTGCTCCAAGTCCGCCTAACTCTTCAATGACGGCTAACCACTGCTGCTGATGGTAGGTATCACGCGCAATCAGAAAAGAGAGGAAGTCTTTCATGCCATGGTCGTCCGTCCAATTATAAAGACGCGATGCCAATACTCGACCACTTGCCTCCGCGGTCACGTTCGCCAACATATCTGCCGCCACATTACCCGTGGCATAGATGTGGCTCATATCGAATGGCACGCCATTAGCATTGACCGGCATGGCAGAAAGCCCAGATGACAACAGGTGGCGTGGGTTCGCTCCGCCTAGAATGGCATTCATGACGGGATCTTCTGCGGTAGCCTCCTGGTAAGAGACGGGTGCACCTTCCAAGTTAAGCGCAACCGCATGACCAAGCATTTCGACATGCGCAAGCTCTTCTGTAGCCGTCGACATAAGAAGATCGCGAATGCGATCATCGCCCCGCGCCCCCATTGCCTGGAAGAAATATTGCATTGCTACCCGGATTTCCCCTTCTACACCGCCGATAGCCTGTTGGAGCAACATGGCAAATTCAGGATTAGGTTTATCGACTTTAACTGGATATTGCAGCTTTGCTGAGTGGTGGAACATAGTACGGCCTCCTAGATTAACTGCCAGGAAGAAAACTTCCTGGCAGCAGACTTAAACGTTACGCAGTACCAGCCTCATTACTAACGGTTCCTTCTAAACAAAGCGCTTCCTTGCGAGCCCATCAAATGAAATATCTGATCGCGTTTAGTTAAGTATTGAAGGCCTCTGTACACTCCCCTTTAAGCAGCAACTTGCTTAGATGCTATTACTGGCATATTTACAAGGGGCAACGTTTAAGCTAAGTGGTTATGTAAAACCTAACCAACCTGACCGGTCGCCATCAGGAATTACCACCGTGGCTGTTCTCTCCACCTTTCTTACCGGCTTCGGAAGCTCGCTCCGGATCATTAGCGAAGTTACCTCCGCTCTTTTGGCCACCTTTATGGCCGATATCTTCATAAAATTCTTTACCATGAGTTTTTGAGGTGGCTTCACCACCTTTCTGTCCTGCCTGTTCGCGACTCATTCCATTATCTTTGCGATCATTAGCCATGATTCATCTCCTTTTCATGCTTTCGGCAAAAACATATCAATCATTAACTCGATTAACCAATCGAGTAATTTGAGCGTAGCTAACCCCAAAGCCATTTCAAGAGATACGACAGATAATGGAAATCTTTAATCTTTGTCGCCACGTTGTTTTGTTGTTATTAAAATACAGCACCAAGATAAAACAACACGGAACTAACAACGCTTGCTTCTACCGTAAGCAAAGACATAAAGAGAACGCACCCTCTTACTATTTAACTTACGTAACTTTTTCGTATAACTATTTTTAGATAAAGCTGGAAGTAATAGAGTGAAAGCGATGGTTAAAACAACCTTCTTGCATACTCACGAGAATTAGTTGGGCCATGGTGCTTCCTGCTCCTGTTTTGCAGCTGCGGGGTGCCAAGGTCGGAAAAATGAATACCAGCGCTGCCCAAGCCGGAAATGATGGTCAAGCAGCTACCAGAAAGCCTATTTTTTATTTATCGAAAACCCAACATGACGATCATAAGACATTGAAAATAAACGCAATGCGGAATCTGTGTAAGAGAATGCTTACAAAAATATCAGCGATAGACTACATTATTTCCTGCTAAAGCCGTTAGAATCGTACCTGCTACGGATCGCAGTAGCTCACTTGAGTCGCGCCAGCCCATGGAAGGGTTTCGGAAAGCAATATGCGAAAGGATCAAGGACGCGCGACAGGCCACGGACGGCCTTATCATCCATGTTAGATAACCTCTGCTACATTATTAGCCCGCCATTTTCAGCACCAACCTTACTCATCTTTTTGCCAGCACTCGTCGCGCAAGCTAAGTAGACGTTATGCCTGCCTTTATCGTTACTTCTTTATGTTTATTTTTATAGCACGCACAAAAAAGCCGCCCTTTCGGACGGCTTAATCTAATTCTCTAATGTGTTACTTTTAACCATCTTCTGATGGTGCCGACACCAGGAGTCGAACCCGGGACCTACTGATTACAAGTCAGTTGCTCTACCAACTGAGCTATGTCGGCGCTTCACATTTTCTTGAGAAAATGATTGCTTTGCTGTTAGGCTCTGCAATCAACAAGAAATCTTGTTGGCAATGGCTGGGGTACCAGGATTCGAACCTGGGAATGCCGATACCAAAAACCGGTGCCTTACCACTTGGCGATACCCCAACGTTTGGTGGCCAGAGACGGAATCGAACCGCCGACACGGGGATTTTCAATCCCCTGCTCTACCAACTGAGCTATCTGGCCGCTGCCAACGGTGCGTATTAAACTAAAAACTCAGCTTTTCGTCAACACCTTTGTGAAACTTTCTTTTCTAACCGTCGCTTAGGGTAACTCTACGACTAACGGCGTAGGGCTGAAACACCCGTAATTCGTGGGGTTTCCGCCTGCTTGAGCCGTTGATTAAGCCTGCGTAGGCGGCACATAGCCCTCGGCCTGATCGGTGGTTTCGTTATTCAGGAAGCGTTGCATTTGATCCATCAGGTAGGCGCGCGCTTCCGGGTCGAGCATATTCAGGTGCTTTTCGTTGATTAAACGGGTCTGCAGCGCCTGCCACTCTTCCCACGCCTGCTTGGATACAGTGGTTTGGATTTCCTGGCCCTGCTTGCCGGGTAGCGGCGGGAACGGAAGCGCTGGCAGCTCTTTTTGATACTTACGACAAAAAACCGTATTACTCATTGATAACTCCTTGGTGGACAGTAACGTCCAAGGCCTTATACACGCCCGGGCGCTAAGTTAAGGGTAAAAGATGCCAGTTGACCCAGCAGCGCTTTGACAGGTGCCGCCAAGCCAAGCTCCCGGGGGTGGTTAACATCAAACCACACCCCGTGCTCTCTTACCTCACTCAGCCTATCGCAGGAAACCGGCTGAGGGGTAATCTCAAGACGAAAATGGCTAAAGGTATGCTGGAAGCCTGGCATGGCCGTCTCACGTTTAGGCGATACAACGTGTTGTTCAAGCCAGTCGTTCAGTTCACTGTGCGTGTCGAATTGCGGCAAGCTCCATAGCCCGCCCCACAAACCGCTAGGCGGGCGCTGCTCCAACCAGACGCGCCCTTGGGAATCGCGTAGCAGGAGCATAATCGTACAGCGAGTGGGCAACGCTTTCTTGGGTTTGGATTCAGGATAGCGCTGTGGCTCACCCTGAGCGTACGCCAGGCATACATCATTAAACGGGCAGCATGTGCAGTC
This sequence comes from Halomonas sp. 111, assembly GCF_052379685.1. Taxonomy (NCBI): domain Bacteria; kingdom Pseudomonadati; phylum Pseudomonadota; class Gammaproteobacteria; order Oceanospirillales; family Halomonadaceae; genus Halomonas; species Halomonas sp. 111. The sequence continues at coordinate 14,141 of NZ_JBQSYV010000015.1, read as the reverse complement.
AGGCTTACTGCGCTTACACAAGGTGGCACCAAAATCCATCATCGCCTGCGTAAAATCCGCTAAGCGTGTGGACGGCGTGTAGTAGTCGGCCAGCGCCCACAACGTTCGTTCGACGGCAGGCTTACCGGGCCAGCCAGGAATAGCGTGTAATCGCGTTAGCGAGCGTTTTACGTTGCCATCTAAAATGGCGGCTCGGTTGCCGGTACTCTGGGCGATAATCGCGCCTGCCGTTGATCGCCCAATGCCAGGCAAAGCGACTAGCGCATCGACACTTTCAGTGGGCAGTTCGCCGTTGTGCGCCTCCAGCGCCAGCTGAGCGGCCTTATGCAGGTTGCGCGCCCGGGCGTAATAACCAAGCCCGGTCCATAAGTGCAACACCTCATCCTGAGGAGCGAGAGCGAGCGACTCAAGCGTTGGGAAGCGAGCCATAAAGCGCTCGAAGTAAGGGATCACTGTCGCCACTTGGGTCTGCTGAAGCATAATTTCCGAAACCCACACTCGGTAAGCGCTACGGGGCGACTGCCAAGGCAAGTCGTGCCGACCATACTGGTCAAACCAGGTAAGCAGGCGGCGATAAAACTCGCTTGCTTCAAGCCTTGGGGTTGGCATATCAGCCATTGGGACTCCTTCGCTAGCGTGTTCGTAACGTATTTGGCTAAATGAGCCAATCAGCGTATACCAATAAAAAAGCGCCGGCATTTAGCCGGCGCAGACTGACTTATAGGAATGCTCAGTTGAAGAGGCGGCGAATACCTTCGCGAAGGTTTTGGCCGGCGCCTTCACCCAAGCGCTCATCCAACTGATCCAACGAACCGCCTACGCGCTCCTCAAGTTCCGTAGTCACACGGTTTCCAGCTTCGTTACGCAACAGGTTAACCACGGCGGTCTGAAAAGCCTCTCGATCAATGCGGCACCATTCGCTGGTTACATCGCCAATGTGGCCCTCACAGCGAACGGGCAGCGGCAACTGCTCCAGGCGAGGGTTCACTTCACAGGCAGCATCGGCGGTATTCGCTAACCGTGCATCTGCACGCGTATCAAAGTTCAGGCTGTTGAAATTCAGCTCGCCCTTTCCGTTAACTTCGATCCCCGGCAGGGTGATGTTCAGGTTGTCACTGCTCATGACGCCATTACGTATCTGGAACGTCGCATCAAAACGCTCGAAGCGCGTATCGTTATGCCAGTCGCGGACGGTTCCTTCGCCTTCTACCTGGGCTGCCAGTTCACACATCTGCTGAGAAATATTAATATCTAAAATCGCACCTTCATTAAGGCGCCCATCCAACTGTCCATTCAGGTTGCTGACCAACGCTTCACGGGTATTGCCACGGGACGTTAGCTCGCCATCCAGATGCAAGCGCCCTCTCAGCGGAGAGGGCTCGTCCTCATCACTGAGCGCTTCAATCAGCGATGCCATTTGCACATTATTAATGGTCGGGACCAGCGCCCACTCCATTACCCGCTCGCGGGCATCCAACTGGCCTGAAGCACTAAGTTCTCCGTCATAAAAGCGTGCGTCAAAGGCGGTCAGTTGCTGAAGGCCTTCCTCACCTTGTAGCTGCAAGCGCGTGTCATTAAAGGTAAGACCTCCCAGCAGAAGTGTATCGACACGTAGGTCGCCCTCCATTGACAACTCACTGAGCCATGCTTGCGGCAGCAACGTCTCTGCACTCTGGGCAAACGCCCTGCGCAATAAGCCTAAACTTGCCTGCTGAGACGTTGCGGGACCTGGAAGATAATGATCAACATTCAGGTTATCGCCTTCCAGATCAAACGTTAGCTGCGACCCATCCAGCGCGGCAGCAACTTGCCCTGTAAAGGTGCTGTCATCGACAACCAGCGATAGCCGGGGTAGCGATACGTGCTGCTCATCCCCTTCAATGGGGCTGGTCATGGCGATATCGCTAAGCGCTGCTTCACTGGTGGTATTCAATTCAACGCCTGCACGAGTCAGCCACGGACGCAGCGTAAAAGGCGCGGCGGTCATCTGGCCACGGTATTGAGGTGCATCAAACATCTGCTCGACATTCAGGTGGCCACTCACGCGCAGACCATCAGGCCCGGTTAGCTGTAGCTCCTTTAGCTGTGCGGTTTGCGCCTGCCAGTTACTTTCCAAACCAAAGGCTAGCGCCAACGCTAAACTGCCCTGCCATTTTTCAGGGTCCTGCAAGCCAGCTTCTAGTACGCCTTCGGTAATACTTAACTGCTTCTCTTCCATACGTGCGACGATTTCAGCCGCCCTTAAACCAAGCCGCTGGGGCTCACTGTCTGGGTGCAAACGTGTGTTTGTACTTAAACGGGTATTTTCCAGTACCACGCTGTCTTCTGCGAGCTTAAGGCGCATGCGTGTTTCAAGGTCAATATCAGTGGTTAAATCCGGCGTGCGCTCCAGCACTTCAGCATCCAAACGATTATGCTTGGTTAGCGTAAACATGGCTTTTAAAGGGAAAGGACTTACCGGATTGACGTTGCTGCCGGAAACATTCAGCGACTGCAGGCGCCACAACGCTTGGCTTTGCGCATCGCGAAAACGAATATCGGCGTCTTTTACTTCAACACTGGCGATGTTCAATACAACGGAAAGATTGCCCGCATCGGCATTCGGCCCTGCACTTGCTGGCGCCAGCACAGTTTGTGCTTTTTCATCGCTACCTTCAGCCAAACGCTCGACCAGCGGCTCCCAGTTGCCTTCACCTGCCTCGTCCCGCTCAAGGTTTAGGCGCATGCCGTTCAGCGTTAAGCCGTCAACTGCAATTTCACCACGCAATAATGGCGCAAAAGCGACGCTGACCTCGGCGCGCTGTATAGAAGCAAACGATGTATCTTCTTCCGATTGCTCGGGCAGCCAGGCGCGCGCTTGCTCAACGCTTACCCCAATGCGTGGATAGAAAGACCATGTGATCGGCCCATCAAGCGCCAGGTGCAGCCCCGTATGCTCTTCCACAACGGACGTCAGGCGTGGCTTGAAATCTTCGGGGTCAAGAAAGGTGGTCACATAAACCACCGCCGCCACCCCTACAATGGCGAGAATGCCGACAGCAGCCAGCAAAATACGTAATAACTGTTTCATTACCCTTTCCCTTGTGGGTCTAACTCAACAAAATTGCTGGTAAGAGGTTGGTCCGATGTGGGTCTTTCGGCACTGGTGCTAGGACGATAGCCAAGCTTGGAGAGCAGCACCTGGTCGGCCAACGGTAGCGCTGAGATGTCAATACGCAGTTTACGCCCCTCTTGCTTGGCCTGTTCACCCAGCAGCGCCATTAGCCGCGAGCCAACGCCGCGGCGGCGTGTGGTTTTGCGTACACAGAGCTCTGAAAGCCACCATGCCCGGTCTTGTCCTTCTTGAATAGCCACCGCTCCCAACAATCGATCATTAAAGTGCGCGCAGGCAAAAAAGTGCTTCGCTTTTAGATGTTGCTCTATAAAAGGCAGGACCGCTTGAGCAGGCACTCGCTCTTTCGGTGCATCCTCATAAATGCGCATCAAATCGAGACGCACTTGTTCATCGCTCTCCCAACAGGCTTGGTCGACGCGCTCCAGTGTCACCGGCATGATGAACTCCTCTTCGCCAAAGCAGCAAAACTGCCATTTTTAATGCCTAAAAGGGCGGCTACATTGCGCGCATTGTAGCGGATGGGGGCGCCGATTCTCTATAATGTTCGCTTTGCCGCAGATATATGTCCTAATAACAGAGCGATGAAACAGTGCGACCCATCGCCTTCCCTTCAGAATGCGCTAGAGCGCAGGAGATGCAACATGGCAGCGCGTATTGCCACGGTTAGCCGTGATACCAATGAAACCCAGATCACCGTCAGCGTCAATCTGGATGGCGAAGGCCACCTTCGCTGCGAGACGGGCGTTCCCTTTCTGGATCATATGCTTGATCAGGTTGCACGCCACGGGATGATAGACCTTGATATCCTCGCCAAAGGCGATTTGCATATTGATGAACACCATACCGTTGAAGACCTGGGCATTACTCTGGGCCAGGCGTTTAATGAAGCGATTGGCGACAAGCGCGGCATTTATCGCTATGGCCATGCGTATGTGCCGCTGGATGAAGCACTCTCCCGCGTGGTGATCGACTTCTCTGGTCGGCCCGGCCTTTATATGGATGTCGAATTTACGCGCGCCACCATAGGCCGTCTTGATACCCAGCTGTTCTGGGAGTTTTTTCAAGGGTTCGTTAATCATGCGCGCGTCACGCTGCATATTGACAACATGAAAGGCTTTAACGCTCACCACCAAGCCGAAACAATTTTTAAAGCCTTTGGACGCGCCCTACGCATGGCGGTGGCAGAAGATCCACGCATGGCGGGGCAGATGCCTTCCACCAAAGGGAGCCTGTAATGGCGGGCTGTCGTACCTATATCAGTGCATATATCAGTACAGTAAACAGCTCAGGTAACCGTTCGTTCACTCGATCAAGGAGCGCTTCATGACTATTGCGGTAATCGACTACGGGATGGGTAATCTACATTCTGTCGCGAAGGCGCTTGAACATGTAACGCACGAGAACGTCATTATCACCCGTGATCCGCGGCGCATTTTAGGCGCCACCCGCCTGGTACTGCCAGGCCAGGGTGCTATTCGCGACTGTGTGAGTGAGCTTGAACGCACGGAGCTGCGTGGCTTGGTTGATGATGTGCTAACGCGTCAGGCGAAACCGTTGCTGGGCATTTGCGTGGGCCAGCAAATGTTAATGGAGCGAAGCGAAGAGAACGGCGGCGTCGACTGTCTGGGCTTCTTCAAGGGCAGCGTGGATCGCTTTCCGACCACGATGCGCGACGCGCACGAACAGCGTTTAAAAGTGCCACATATGGGCTGGAACCTGGTGGAACAAAGCCATGACCATCCGCTATGGGCAGGCATTGATAACAACGAGCACTTCTACTTTGTGCACAGTTATTACGTGAATGCTGCCGACGATGCCCAGGTTTTTGGCACCACGCATTATGGCGATGTCAGTGCCCACGTGGCGATTGGCCGCGATGCCACCTTTGCCGTACAGTTCCACCCAGAAAAAAGCTCCCGAGCAGGCCTACGCTTACTCGAAAACTTTGTCACCTGGACACCCTAAGAGGTTTAGTTATGTTGGTAATTCCTGCGATTGATCTCAAAGACGGCCAGTGTGTGCGGTTGAAACAGGGGCGTATGGATGATGCAACCTCTTACGGCGATGACCCGGTCGCTATGGCCGCGCGCTGGGTAGAAGCTGGCGCGCGACGCCTTCATCTGGTCGATTTGAACGGTGCGTTTGAAGGTAAGCCGGTCAATGGCGACGCCGTGACAGCCATCGCACGTGCCTACCCCAACCTGCCCATTCAAATTGGCGGCGGCATCCGTACTGCTGAAACCATTGAGCACTACCTGAATGCAGGCGTATCCTACGTGATTATCGGCACCAAGGCGGTTAAAGAGCCCGCGTTTGTGGGTGAAATGTGCCGCGCTTTTCCTGGTCGCGTGATTGTTGGCTTGGACGCTAAAGATGGCTTCGTGGCCACCGACGGCTGGGCAGAAGTTTCAAGCGTTAAAGCCGTCGACCTGGCGAAGCGGTTTGCTGATGACGGCGTCTCCAGCATCGTCTATACCGACATTGCCCGTGACGGCATGATGCAAGGCGTTAACGTTGAAGCAACGGCTCAGTTGGCTCGCGAAGGCGGCTTGCCGGTCATCGCCTCTGGGGGCGTGACCAACCTGGATGACATCAAAGCGCTGTGCGATGTCGCCGATAGCGGTATTTTAGGCGCCATTACCGGTCGTGCCATTTACGAAGGCAGTCTGGATGTGGCTGAAGCACAACGTCTTAGCGACCAGCTAACAGGAGGCGGTGCGTGAGCTTATCCAAGCGTATAATCCCCTGCCTGGACGTTGATGCTGGGCGAGTGGTGAAAGGCGTCAACTTTGTCGGCATTCGTGACGCAGGCGACCCGGTCGAGATTGCCCAGCGCTATAATCAGCAGGGCGCCGATGAAATTACCTTTCTGGATATTACCGCTAGCCACGAAGGCCGCGACACTACTGTCGAAATGGTCGAACGCATCGCAGGGGAAGTGTTTATTCCGCTGACGGTGGGTGGCGGTATTCGCAGCTGTGATGATATTCGTACAATGCTGAATGCAGGCGCGGATAAAGTGTCGATCAACACCGCCGCCGTTACGAATCCTGAATTTGTTCGCGAAGCTGCGGAACGCTTTGGCAGCCAGTGCATCGTGGTGGCGATTGATGCCAAGCGCGTCTCCAGTGAAGGCGAGCCGCCGCGCTGGGAGATTTTCACACATGGCGGCCGCCGCCCAACCGGGCTTGATGCGGTGGAGTGGGCCAAAAAAATGGTCGAGTTTGGCGCGGGCGAGCTGCTGCTCACTAGCATGGACCGTGATGGCACCAAAATCGGCTTTGACCTTGGCGTGACCCACGCGATTTCAGAAGCCGTGAGCGTGCCAGTGATTGCATCTGGCGGCGTGGGCAATCTGGATCACCTGGTGGACGGCGTATTGGAAGGTGGTGCGGATGCTGTGCTGGCCGCCAGTATTTTCCACTTTGGAGAGCATACGATCCCTGAAGCAAAGCGCTATATGGCAGAGCGCGGTATCGAGATGCGTCTGTAACATGTTTGTTGCCCAGTCCCTTTTTAGGAGTATCACATGCCCCGTTGTTCCCCATGGTTGGGAGGGCTAACTGGTTTATGGCTGAGCGCATCTGCCTCAGCCTTCACCTTACCGGACTGGCCTCCGACGCTTGAGCTGGACCATACGCTGGTGCAAACCAGCCTGTTAACCCGCCACTTTGATCCACAGCCAGATCATAACAATCAGCAGAATTTGATCGGCATTGAGTTACATAACCCGGAGCGTTGGTTGGCAGGTACGGCGTGGTTTAAAAACTCGTATAATCAGCCCACCTGGTACGTTTATGCCGGGCGTGAATTCCCCCTTTGGCAGTTCAAAGAGATTAACGTCAGGGCCAAACTCACCGGTGGGCTCCTGCATGGCTATAAAGGTGAGTATCGGGACAAAATCCCTCTCAACCACCTTGAAACCGCACCCGCCCTGCTGCCCAGCATTGGTATGCAGTGGGGGCGGCTTGAGTCTGACCTCATCATTTTCGGCACCGCTGGCATGATGGTAACCGCAGGCCTGCGCTTTTAGGCAGGCCAAGCCTCATTCATCATCTTCCTCAAGGCTAAGGCCCAGATTACTAATACCGTCGTTACGCCCTAGTGTGCGTATTTCCTTAAGCGCGGCTTTGTTTAGCGGTTCACTGACCGCTTCCAAAACCGCGTCCTGAAAATCATTTTCGTCGGCCATTAACGGATGGTCCCGAATCAGTAAAGCAAGCTTTTGGGCATCCTCTTCGCCTTCAGTAAGTTCGATAAAGGCACGTACCCCGGCACGTGACGTACGGCTCACATCCAGCACGGCTTCGGGAGAGTCGCCTTGCAGTGTGTCCAACAACGCCGACAGGGAAACCACCGCGTCCAACGCACGACGCGCACCAAAACTTTCATCGTCAGCAGGCGGCTCGCACTCCGCCAATTTTTCCGCCTGACGCGCAAAATCAATGCTCGCGTTGGGCACGCTTAAGCGCTCCCAAACCAGGCTAATTACGGTACGCAGCGTGTGAATATCCCCTTGGCCAGTGGTCTGCTCGTACAGGGCATAATTAGGCAGCAGGCGCTCACATAATGCAGCCATAAACGCTTGCTGAGCCGGTAGCGGAAGCAGTTGCAACTGCTGATAAAATCCTGGGGGCTTGGACGCCATACTGATTTCCTAACGCGTGATATTGGTGAAATGGGGGCAATACGTTATGGTCGAACTCGCGCTGTCATTAACACTGACAGCCTTTACTGTGTACGGCCGGCGAGGAGATTACCATGCATATTCATTTGCTTCAGCACGGCGCTGATCATGCTCCCGCCCGCTTAACGGACTGGTTAAGCAGTATGGGACATAGTTACACCATTTTTCATCTTTATGCCGGCGAGTTAACGCCTCGTCCGGCAGAAAGCGATGCGTTAATCGTGCTGGATGGCCCTGAAACGTTTATAGATCAGCCGCCAGCCTGGTTTAAAGCCGAAAACAAATTGATTAACCGTTATCTGGATGGTCAAAAGCCCCTGATGGGCATTGGCCTGGGGGCCCTGTGGATCGCTCAGGCACTTGAGGCAATCATCGCTCCAGGTACGTATCCCGAAAGAGGTTGGCATACCGTATCGCTGGCCCCAGAAAGCCCGTTTGACTTACCCGAGCAGTTTGACGCTTTTATGTGGCATCGTTATGTATTTAGCTTGCCCGACAATGCATTGCCGTTGGGCGGCAGTGCGGCGGCACCGCTGCAAGGCTTTAGCTGGGACAGTGGCCGCGTCATCGGTTTGCTATGCCTTTTTGAGGTAACGCTTTCCAATGTGAAAAAGCGCCTTGAGCATGCCGAGCCCACTACGCCTACCTCTTCCGCGGCAGACCGCTTTCGCCAGGAAAGTAGCCAGATCCTTGAAGACGCAACGCGCTTTCATCGGCTGGCACCGCTGCTTGATCGCGTCATGACTCAATGGCTTAGAGTGAGCTAACCACGCCGAAAGATAGCCGCTGCGCTCCACTGCTTAGCGGCTTCCCAACAGCTGTCCCAATCCCCCACGTGAAGTTCTGGCACCGCTGTCGTGCGCTGTTTTTCGAGATGGTAGCGGTAAAGCGGGTCGTAATATTCAGTGAGAAGTGGTGCAAGCCATGCTTCATGCGCTTGGGGGTTGCCTTCGCCATGGGCCTTAAAAGCCAGTGCCTGTAAGCGTTGCATACGCTGTAAGCGCGCGTTACCCAAGCGCTTTTCAAGACGGATTAATGCGTTGCCCAACTGGCGTTGCATTAATTCCCAGCCCTGCTGCGCCCCGAAGTGTGCGGCGTACTCCTTTTCCAGCTCAATAATGTAGTCGTTCAGGAGTTGATCAAGTCGCCAATCGAGCGGCATTTCAATGCGCACACGCGGTGCCTTTTGTAGGGCGTGCCAGAAGGTGAGCGGTATATTGGCGTTACCGATCTGGCGAGACTCGTCTTCAATGACCAGCTTTCCCGGCAGGGCCAGTAGCCGCGCTGCCAGCGCATGTTCAAAATCAATCTGCGTGGCAGGGGCTTCGGGCCTGCGACCAAAGGCAGAACCTTTATGATGAGCGCAAGCCTCCAGATCAACCCCGTTATCCAGCCGATTGATCAACGTGGTTTTAGCGCATCCGGTTAACCCGGCAACTACCAGCATGGGCTGTTCGGCCGCTACGTCGATGCGCTGGCAAAGCGCGTGGCGCATGGCTTTCCAGCCGCCGCGAATACGCGGTTTAGCAATGCCTACCTCGTTAAGCCACTGCTGGGCAATTTGCGAGCGTAACCCTCCGCGAAAGCAATAAATAATCGCATCCGGGTGCTCGGCCAAATAAGCCTGCCATGCGGCTACCCGAGCCTGCTTGATATCACCACTAACCAACCGCTCGCCCAACGCGATAGCGGCATGTTGACCTTGCTGCTTATAGGCGATGCCCACCTGACGGCGCTCCTCATCGACCATTAAAGGAAGATTCACCGCCCCCGGCAGCGCTCCCTGGGCGAACTCTACCGGGGCACGCACATCAATCAGGGGTCGCGCTTCGCTGATCAAATGTAACGATGCAGGTATCGTTTCAAGCTCATTCTTAGGCACTGTTTCAGGTACTGTTTCAAGCGCTCTCTCAAGCACTATCCCACCACCTCGATCAGCGCCTCGCTCTCACGGGCTTTCATGACGCCAAACGGCTGAAGCGATAAGCCGAACTCGCGGCCAATGCGTTCAACATCATCCTGCCAAGCAGGGTCGACACTTAGTAGTAAGCCGCCTGACGTTTGCGGGTCGCATAGCCACTGCCAGTGAGCTTCATCCATATCAGGCAAGCTTTTACCTAAGGCATCGCGGTTGCGCCGTGTGCCGCCGGGAACGGCCCCTTGACGACGATAGGTTTCTGCCTGAGCCAGCCGAGGTAGGCGGCGAAAATCTATCTGGGCCATGACGTTGCTTGCGCTGCATATTTCCGACAAATGCCCCGCTAAGCCAAACCCGGTAACGTCGGTCATGGCATTAAGGCCTTTTACATCAGCCAGCTTGACGCCGATACGGTTGGATTTAAGCATGGTTTCTCGAGCCAACCCGTGATGCCCTGCTTCCAGCAGGCCTTGCTTCTCTGCGGTGGTCAGCAGCCCAACGCCTAACGGCTTGGTCAAAAACAGCAGATCACCCGGCTTAGCGCGGCTATTGAGCTTTAGCTTGTCCAGGTCGATCAGCCCATTCACTGCCAGGCCAAAAATGGGCTCGGGCGCATCAATCGAATGGCCACCCGCCAAGGCGACACCCAGCTCACGGCAAACGCCCTGGGCGCCGGCAATGACATCGCCGGCAATCTCCGGGCTCAACTTGTCTAATGGCCAGCCGAGAATACTCAGCGCCATGACCGGCGTACCGCCCATGGCGTAAATATCACTGATGGCGTTCGTGGCAGCAATTCGCCCAAAATCAAACGGGTCATCGACAATCGGCATAAAGAAGTCCGTAGTGGCAATCATGCCTCGCCCATCGCCCAAGTCGTAGACAGCGGCATCTTCGCGCCCTTGATTGCCCACAATGAGCTGCTTATGCCCGGCTAACGGCCCCGCTTTGGCGAGAATACTGTCCAGTACATCCGGAGCTATTTTACAGCCACAGCCTGCACCATGACTGTATTGGGTTAGGCGAATTGAACTCATTGTGTCTCTCCTTGGCACTGCATGTTTTTAGAACAGTTGTTATAACAGTCTTAATAACAATTCTTATAGCGTAGCCTACTTAAAGCGCCTCTAGCGCGTCGCTAAGCTTATCGACGGCAATGACTTCCATCCCCTTGGGTGACTGCTTGGGTGCATTCGCACGAGGTACAATCGCACGTAAAAAACCGTGTTTGGCGGCCTCGGCAATACGCTCCTGCCCACTGGGTACCGGGCGTATTTCACCAGAAAGCCCCACTTCGCCAAACACTACCAGCTCCTTGGGTAACGCGCGGTTTTGTAGACTGGAGACGACCGCGAGCAGTACGGCCAGGTCCGCACTGGTCTCCAATACTTTTACCCCGCCCACCACGTTCAGGAAAACATCCTGGTCGCCGGTAAAAAGGCCGCCATGACGGTTAAGCACGGCCAGCAGCATGGCTAAACGGTTTTGGTCTACCCCAACGGCCACACGGCGTGGGTTCCCCAAGGCGGATTCATCAACCAGCGCCTGTACTTCGACAAGAATAGGGCGAGTGCCTTCCCACACCACCATGACAAGGCTGCCCGGCGCCTGCTCTTCCTGGCGCGAGAGAAAAATGGCACTGGGGTTTTTAACCTCTTTTAAGCCTTGCTCCAGCATGGCGAAGACGCCCAGCTCATTCACCGCACCAAAGCGGTTTTTCTGACCGCGCAGGGTTCTAAAGCGGGAATCGGCGCCACCTTCCAGCAAAAGCGACGCATCGATCATATGTTCCAGTACCTTGGGGCCTGCCAGTGTGCCATCTTTGGTGACATGGCCCACCAGTAACAGCACCGTATTGGTTTGCTTGGCAAAGCGGGTAAGCGCAGCGGCGGACTCACGTACCTGGGCCACCCCGCCCGGCGCCGAGCTAATATCCTCCAGATGCATGGTTTGGATAGAGTCGATCACCAATATTTCAGGCTTCTCACGCTCAGCCACGGCCAGGATAGTCTCAACGCTGGTTTCCGCAAGCATTTTCAAGCCGTTGGTAGGCAGCTGCAGGCGATGGGCGCGCATGGCGACCTGAGACAATGACTCTTCACCGGTGACATACAAAATGCGCCGCTGCTGGGCCAGCTTACAGGCCGTTTGCAGCAGTAGCGTGGACTTGCCCGCACCAGGGTTGCCCCCAAGCAGTACCGCAGAACCCGGCACCAAGCCACCGCCCAACACACGGTCAAACTCATTAAAGGTGGAGCTTAGCCGCGGCACTTCACTTAGGTCGACGTTGCTTAAATCAACCACATCCCGGGAGAGGTCACCCGCATAACCTCCCCGACCTGACCCACTGCTTCCGCTTCCGGGCCGCGCACTGGCCAAGCGAATCTCGCTCAGCGTATTCCACTCGTTACAACTGGAGCACTGGCCCTGCCACTTGCGATACTCCGCGCCGCACTCGGTACATACAAAGGCACTTTTGGCTTTAGCCACCGCGCTGATACTCCCGTTGATGTTAACTCTTTGTCACTATTACCAGACTATAAAATACAAAAGGCGGCCAATGGCCGCCTTAGGATGTTACTGCTTACTTACTGACGCTGTAGCTGCAACATTTCGCCATTTTCAAAGCGACGACGCTCTGGATCAATTAGCTCCAGCGTACGTTCATCAATACGCTGAAAGTAGTAAATTTGGCCGTCGCCACTGGGCGTCAACTCGTACACAGAGGCATCGGGATCAGACGGCGTGCCGCTCAACACTTCCCAGTTACCTGCGTAGTTTTCAGGCGGAGGCGTTTGAGGGTGATTGCGATACGTCGCATCCAGAGTGAAAGTACGCTCATCAGGTGTGCTTGTTTCTTCGCCCACCATGGTAACGTCCAGATCAATACCATCACAGTTACGGCAAGGCAGTGTGCCTTGGTAGCGCTGTTGTGACGCGCTAACGCCTGCGTCACTTTCCTGGGCCGAAGGGCCGCCGGTCGCACAGCCTGCCAACAATGCCAACATAGCCGAACCGGCTAGCAAACTCCTGAATTGCATGGGGTGTCTCCTTATCGTGTTGGTCATACATTTCTTTCGCGCGATTATGACAGCATAACCGTTACAAGGTGCAACGCACACCCCTGATTGCTAGGGGAATGCTTGCGCTTAAGCGAGCATCAAGCGACCATGGCCTATTATGCAAGGATAATCAGGTTACCCACATGAGCCAATACTGGAGTCCCGCTGTTAAAGCGCTAACCCCTTATATACCTGGGGAGCAGCCGCGTGAGCGTATTATCAAGCTCAACACTAACGAAAACCCTTACCCGCCAGCGCCGGGCGTCGGCCAAGCACTGCGTGACTACGCGACCGACCATTTGCGTCTCTATCCCGACCCAACGTCTGCCGCACTGCGTTCAAAACTTGCTGAAACGTATGGCGTTGAAAGCCAGCAGGTATTTGTGGGCAATGGTTCAGATGAGGTGCTAGCGTTGGCTTTTCAAGCCTTCTTCTGTCACAGCACACCGCTTGATGCCCCGTCGATTACCTATAGTTTTTATCCGGTATACGCCAACCTGTATAACGTTGAGCTACGCACTCATCCACTCAATGAGCAGTGGAAAGTTGATCTGGAAGCGCTGGGAACCGCGTCGGCGCGTAGCGGAGTGATTTTTGCCAATCCGAATGCGCCTACCGGGCATGCGCATTCGCTTGAGGATATTGAAACACTACTCAAGCGAGTAACGGATCGCGTTGTATTAGTTGATGAAGCGTATGTCGACTTTGGCGCCGAAAGCGCGATTGCATTGATTGATCGCTATCCGAATTTACTGGTGACGGGCACGTTCTCCAAATCGCGCAGCCTGGCCGGCTTACGCTTGGGCTACGCCATTGGCTCAGTGGAGTTGATTGATGGCCTGCTCCGCGTTAAGGACTCGTTTAACTCCTACCCGGTAGATAGCCTGGCAAGCCTTGTAGGTATTGCTGCACTTGACGATAAAGCGCACTTTGACGCAAGCCGGGAGCGCGTTATTACAACCCGTGAACGCACCCGTCAGCGTCTTGAAGCATTAGGATTTGAGGTATTGCCCTCCAAGGCTAATTTTGTGCTTGCCCAACATCCTGAGCATACAGGCGCTCAACTGTTTGCGGACCTTCGCGAGCGCGGCATTCTCGTACGTCACTTCAATACCCCTGAACTTAATAACTTCCTGCGCATTACCATCGGCACTGACGATGAGATGAATAGCCTGATAGAGGCGCTGGAAGCGATCTGCGGCTAGTTCGCTCGCCATACAAAGTTAAAAGCCCTGTAGCGCGAGGCGCGGCAGGGCATTTTTGTAGGCATAGTTTTGTAAGCATAAGCTTCAGCCACCGCTTTTCATATTCCACGCATAAAAAAATCCCCCGAGGCCTGAGCCCCGGGGGATTTTTCAC
>NZ_JBQSYV010000014.1:0-120858 GCF_052379685.1 Halomonas sp. 111 | reverse complement strand
TGTTTTGTTGAAGAAAGCGCTCAAGCGCGGGAAAAAGGTTCACCGCTTCGTCAAGCCTTGCGTCGTGGCCTGGGCTATAAGCACCGACGCTAATCAAATCCCGATTACGCTGATAGCGAGAAAACATTTGCTTAAAAGCGCGGGCTTCCTGCAGTTGTTCCGGTGTGGCAATTGCCGTCATCGCACGGCTAATGGAGGCTTCAATATCAATAGCCGGGTAGTGGCCCGCTTCAGCAAGGCTGCGAGATAGCACAATATGGCCATCCAGAATTGCTCGAGCAGAGTCGGCAATCGGGTCTTGCTGATCATCACCTTCGGTAAGCACGGTATAAAATGCGGTAATGGATCCGCCGCCACGCTCAGCATTGCCTGCCCGTTCAACAAGGCCTGGTAGCTTGGCAAATACGGAGGGTGGATACCCTTTGGTTGCAGGTGGCTCACCAATGGCGAGGGCGATTTCACGCTGGGCCATGGCATAACGAGTTAACGAATCCATAATCAGCAACACATTGCGCCCAGCATCGCGAAACCCTTCGGCCAGCCGTGTCGCATAAGCGGCCCCCTGGAGGCGCTGCAGCGGCGAGGTGTCGGCTGGCGCAGCGACGACTACAGAGCGACGTCGGCCCTCCGGCCCTAGAATGTGATCAATAAAGTCTTGTACTTCTCGACCACGTTCACCAATTAAGCCCACCACGATAACATCGGCCTGGGTATAGCGAGCCATCATGCCCAGTAGCACCGATTTACCGACACCGGAGCCTGCAAACAGGCCCATTCGCTGGCCTCTACCGACACTTAAAAGCGCGTTGATGGCACGAATGCCAACATCAATCTGGTCTTCAATCGGCGCGCGGGATAGCGGATTCAGTGGCGCCGAGCTAAGCGTTGCATGGGTTACCTCCTCAACGCTTTCACGATCATCCAAAGGGTTGCCGTTGCCGTCTAAAACGCGGCCCAATAATTCATCTCCGATGGGGAAGCGGCGCGCGCTGTGCCCGCTTCCATCGCCAAGTGGAGAGACTCTGGCGCCAGGCATCAGCCCGGAAATTTCTTCCAGCGGCATAAGGAAGAGTTTGTCGCCCGCAAAGCCGACCACTTCGGCTTCTGCATGTTTATCGCTGTCGGTAAGGCGCCCATCAGGGCCAGGAAGCTCTATACGGCAGGCACTGCCAACGGCTACGCGCAGCCCAACGACCTCAATCACCATGCCGGTTGCGCGTGTTACGCGGCCGCTACTGCGCTGGTGCGGTAAGCGGCTTATCCGCTGCGTGGTGCGGCGTATTGCTTTATGCCAGCGGTGTTGATGAGGACATGTTGAGTCAGACATGCGCGGTCCGCCTATGAAGACGTAGTATGGGGTAAATGACGCTTACGGGCCTGGGACTGGATCGCCTGCCAGCGGCTTTCAAAGGTGGCATCTAATTCACCTTGAGCGCTGGTGACGCGACAGCCACCTCGCGCCAACTGGTCGTCAGGCTGTAATTTCCAGTTAGCGGCGCTAAGCTCATTACCTAGGTGAGTTTCTACCAGAGTATGGTCTTCAGGGTTTAGCCACAGACGCTGCTGCCCAACCAGCGGTGGCTCCGTATGTAGAAGCTCACGGACAATATTCAGAATTTGTTCGGGTGTTTCTTGCAGGGCTTCCCCAGCTAACTGCTTGCCTGTCGCCAATGACAGCGCCACAAGATCGTGAGCAACGATTTCATCAATACGCTCCAAGGCATCTGCAAACTGTTTAGCCAACGTATGCAAGGGCGTAACCGCTTGATGAATCTGTTCCTGGAGCTCTTCTTTTGCCTGGGCGCGACCCTCTTCCAGACCTTTTGCTAACCCTTCTTCATGACCCTGTTGTAACCCGGCCTGATAGCCCGCCTCTTCAGCCTCCTGGCGAAGACGTTCATAAAGCTCCTCGCGCTCCTGCTGTTCGCGCTGATGTGCCTGTTCGGCTGCTTTTTGTGCAGCCAGCACTTTGCGCTGGTGCGCAGACGGCACCGCAGGCGCCTGGTTGGCCTCTTTGTGTTGCGGGACAAGCTCATCCATTTGCCAGCGTTGCCAGCTACGATGACGGTCAAACTCAGGAGACGACGAATTAGACATATTCGTCATCTCCTCCGGCCAGCACGATCTCACCTGAATCGGCTAAGCGGCGCACCACTTGTAGAATGGCTTTTTGCTCCGTTTCAACTTGTGAAACACGAATGGGTCCGCGTGCTTCCATGTCTTCGCGAACGAGCTCTGAGGCGCGCTGGGACATGTTGCGCAAGAACTTGTCGACCAATGCATCCTGTGCACCTTTGAGCGCCACCACCAGCGAATTGGTTTCGACTTCCTGAAGCACCATTTGGATAGCGCGGTTGTCCAGGTCGAGCAGATTTTCGAACAGAAACATTTCGTCGATAATCTTTTGAGCCAGGTCTTCGTTGTGCGCGCGAACGGTTTCGATGGCTGTCTCTTCCTGAGAAGAGTTCATCAGGTTGAGGATTTCGGCTGCGGTTCTCACGCCGCCCATCTTGCTGCGCTTAAGGTTCTGACCATCCAGCATGCTGGTGAGCACTTCGGTGAGTTCCTGCAGTGCGGCGGGCTGAACACCGCTAAACGTGGCGATCCGCAAGACGACATCGTTACGCAGTTTTTCTTCAAAGTGCTCAAGAATATCTGCCGCTTGATGGCGGTCAAGGTGAACCAGAACCGTCGCGATAATCTGCGGATGCTCATCGCGGATCAGCTCTGCAACCATGGTGGCTTCCATCAGGTTGAGCGCATCAATACCTGAGTTGCCGCCGGTTGTCTCCATGATATCTTCAATCAGGCTGGTCGCGCGTTCGCTACCCAATGCCTTGGTGAGCACAGAACGGATATGTTCGCTGGAGTTAAGATTGAGCGCGACAAACTCTTCTGTCTCTTTGTGGAACGCTTCAAGTACGGCCTTCATATCCTCGTGGGATACTTGATTTAGGCGCGCCATTTCCATACTGATATCTTGTACTTCGCTGGCGCTTAGGTACTTGAACACCTCTGCCGCGCTGTCTTCATCAAGAGCGAGCAGAAGAATGGCGCTTTTGCGAGCGCCGCTCATGTCGGCTAGTTCGCTACTCATTGGCATTCATCCAGCTGCGAATAATCATGGCGATCATGCGTGGGTCATCCTGTGCCATGTCACGCAGGTCATTAAGATTGTGTTCGTATAGCGACGTTTTGCGGTTTCGCTTGGGCTTATTGCTATAGGTGTTGCCTTCCTCATCAAGCGCTTCACCCTCAGCCCCAGCCTCGTCTTCCACATCGCCACCCACGCTGGTCGCAAGCGTTTGTCCTGGAAGGACCGGCGCCACAGCGGGTGTCTGCGTATAACGCTTGATCAAGGGACGTAAAATAAGTAGATAAAGCAATAAGGCAGCAAGCGCGACAAGCAGATAGCGCCCCAGGGTGCTGGCAATCGCGAGTGTGCCGGGGTCTTTCCACCAATCGGTTTCAGCCGCATCCTCGCGGGTATCGGCAAAGGGTGAATTCACCACTTCAATTTGATCCCCGCGCACTTCAGAGAAGCCCATTGCCTGGCGTACCAGGCGCTCGATTTGGGCAACCTCAATGTCCGTTAGCGCGACGCGCTCAAGTTCACCTTCGGCATTAACGGTGTCGCGGTAATTAACTACGACGGCCGCAGAAAGCCGCTGAATTTGCCCCAGCCGATGCTGTACATGCTCAACGCTGCGGTCGACTTCATAATTGACCACATCTTCCTGACGCAGACTACGCAGTGCTTCAGGCGGAACGTCATCAGCTTCTTCCTCGTCACCCTCTGCACCTTCTGGCTGGTTAATGGGAGAAGGGGCTGTGCCGGGCGGCGTATTGCTGAGTGCCCCAGGAATGCCGCTTGCCAAGGGGTCGTCACCGTCAAAGGAGAGGCTCAACTGGCGGCTGCGTACGGCCGCTTCATTGGGCGGCTGGTTCGGGCCATAGCGCTCGGAGGTTTGTTCTCGGCTTGAGAAGTCGATTTGTGCGGCGACCTGAGCGCGCACATTGGCCTGGCCCAGGATAGGCGTAAGAATATGCTCGATGCGCTGCTGATAAGAGCGCTCTACTTCCGCGATATACTCAAGCTGGGAGCCGTCAAGATCATTACCTTTCGAGGAATTAGCTGACAGAAGGCGGCCATTTTGATCAACAACCGTGACATCCTCTGCGGCAAGCTCGGGAACACTGCTGGATACCATATGGATAATGGCGCTTACCTGCCCCTCGCCCAGCACGCGGCCGGGTAGCAGCGTCAATATAACGGAGGCCTTGGCCGGTTCGCGGTCACGAATAAACACGGATGGCTTGGCCAGCGAAAGGTGAACGCGAGCCCGCTCAACAGGCCCTAGCGACTCAATTGAGCGGGCCAGCTCACCCTCCAGGCCGCGCTGGTAATTAACCTGTTCAGCAAACTGACTAATACCAAACGCCTGGGTATCCATTAACTCAAGGCCGAGATTGCCGCCCCGAGGCAGCCCTTGCTCGGCAAGCTGCAACCTCAGTGTATATATCTGATCACTTGGTACCAGCAGAGCTTGGCCGCCTTGGCTAAACTGATAGGGCACGGAGCGGCTATCAAGCTCTGCAATAATTTGACCACCATCCGCCTCGGTAAGATTGCTGTATAAAACGCGGTACTCGGGGCTGCTTGCCCACATGAACAGTGCGGCGACAAGAGCAATAGAGGCTGCTCCTGCAATTAGCAGCACTACCAGCGGGCTACCACGTAACTGTTTTAACAGGCGCTCAACCATAGGACTGCTTTTTACATCGCTGTCTGTTGGACCATTGCGGAGAGTGCTTTGTGTCGTGCTGTTTTGACGGCCTGCCGTTGCACCGGTTTCACTCATGCATCCCTCCAAAGGGGTAAGCAAAACAGATGCCGGCCCAGGCGCATCACCAAAGAAGGCATAGGCTATATCCGTCAATCGCGGTTATCCGCCTGGAGGAAAAGGCGGAATTGTGATGGGCGCCATTATCCCGAGGTGTGTCGAGCATAAATGAACGAAAAGCTTGGCTTTTAGTGCGCAATTGTACGTATGAGCGCAGCGACAGCAGTGTTAGGCTTTGCCCATTACTTTATTTAAAGCTGATGAGGCTTATGTATGAGTACGCCGGCAATACAAGCAGCGCTTCAACAAATGCAAGGGCTCGCGACGCAAGCGGCAGCGCAACCGTTAAAAGGTGAGCATGTCTCGACGGCAGTAGGGCAGGGCGGTTTTGGTAGCGAGCTACAGGCATCAATTCAGCGTATTAATCGTCTTCAAAAAGCGGCTGATGCAAAAGCCATGGCGTTTCAGGCAGGAGAGCCGAACGTTGAGCTGAACGACGTTATGGTGGATATGCAAAAAGCGAGCGTTGCCTTCCAGATGGGGCTCCAAGTGCGTAACCGTGTGGTGACTGCGTATCGCGACGTAATGAATATGCAAGTGTAGTGGCTTGAAGCTTCCTTCAAACAAGGCGCCAGAAATAAGTAAGTGTTGCGTTAGCTGGCGCTTGTTTGAAGAAGGCTTTGCCGAGTCTTTATACCTCCAGTGAAATAAGGCGTCCTTGCATTTCTTCTAGGCGCTCAGCAATGGCCAGCACTTCTTCTGAAGGGATCTGGCGAATGACATCCCCAGACTCCCGGTCAATAACGCGTGTCACAATACGTGATGACTCATCGCTAACATCGAACTCTATTCCATGCGCTTGCATCGCCGCGTTAATGCGCTGGATGGGTTCAATCAGCTCGCCTTTTGTTACGGCGGTAGTTCCTGAGACAGCTCCTGAGCCAGTTTGAGCGCCGCTATTGTCTGTCATTGACAGCTGGGCAAGCGTGCTGTCCAGGCGTTGTTGCGGCGTTAGGCGGGGTGTGGCTGATAGTGTTGTTATGGTATCCGTTAGCGGTGATGTCATGACAGCCGTTCCTTGTAAAGATAAGGGCTAAATAGTAGTGATTCAGTAGTAACAACCCATGGATAAGTCGGTTTGGATAAAGCATCAGCCCTGCCTCTATAGCTGAGCCTCCTTACTATTATCGGCTGATACGCCACAAACTTTATAATGGGTTGGTCAGGTATTCTTTTTGTTGCAAAGAAAGTTGGCTGCGCCATTAAAGTCTGGCGCCATTGCGCCGATATCATTTTATAGATGAGCATGGTGTGCTCGTATTAAATGAGAAAAGGCGGGCGGCGGCTACCGTGTTGTCTGACCAGTAACCGGTATCAATTAGGAGTTCAAGCTAGTGACATACTCTCGCGGCAGTGCTGCCTACGGAAGAGGTGCTAACGCTTATGCGCGCGTTGGTGTCGAAAGTGGCGTGATGTCAGCTGATCCGCATAGGCTTATTGTCTTGTTGTTTGAGGGAGCGCAAACATCTATTCGTGCTGCGCGTATCCACATGCAAAGCGGCAACACGAGTGAGAAAGGCAAAGCAATATCCAAAGCGTTGGATATTATCAATAACGGCCTTGGCGCCGCCCTTGACCAAGAAAAAGGTGGCGATATTGCTGAGCGATTGGCGTCACTTTATGACTACATCGCTCGCTTATTACTCACCGCCAATTTGCGAAATGACGAGGAAAGCTTAAACCAAGCGGAGCAACTGCTTGAAAATATTGCCTCTGCATGGCGTGAAATTGGACAACAGCAAAGCGTATGAGGCCCTCATGGCAGCTTCCATAAACGCCCACGATCACGCACCGCACGTACTGTTAGATGCGTATGAGGGGCTGCTGGTTCATGTTACTCAAATGCATGAGCTGGCCAGCGCCGAGCAGTGGGCAGAACTGATTGAGCAGCGCACCCATTATGTCTTGCTGGTCGAGGATGTGCGCAAGCTCGATAGCGTGGTGGTGCTGGATGATCCCGCCAGGCAGCGTAAGGCTGAGTTACTTGAGCGCATTTTAGAACATGACGTGGAAATTCGGCGCCGTTTGATGGCAAGGCGAGATGAGTTAGGCAAGCTAATTGGTGTTTCTCAGCGTCAGCGAGATCTTCATCGTGCCTACGCACCCCAGCAGGGCGCTTCTTTTAGTGCCTTGGGTTCTGGCGATGGAGAAGCGGCCAAGTGAGTGGTATCACACCGTTGATTGATACGCTTATGCATCAAGTGCTGGGCCGGCAGGGGGAAGTGTCGTTAAAGCATGCGTTGAGCGAACCTGTTAAGCCGATACCTCCTGGTGAGGGGCCGCGCGCTCTACAGGGCGATTCACGCCTTGATGGGCGTACTGAACCGGCATTGCTGAATGATTTAAAGCGCGCGCCGGGGTCACTTAACGGTGACAGGCTGTTGGCGCGAGGTGATGCGCAGGGTGCGCCGCCGGGGTCAACACAGACCCATTTTAGTCCAGCAGCGCGCAGTATTGCGGATGTGTTACTGCGCTTCCCTGCGCCACCTGCCGTCATTCGGCCACCCGCGCCCTTGTTGGCTGTGCAAGAGGCGCCAGCGGCGACGGTAGTCGCGGAACGTTTGGAGTCCAGCATACGCGATAGCGGGCTGTTTTATGAGTCCCATTTAAAGCGTTGGTTTCAAGGCGATATGGCACGTCAGCAACTGCTACGAGAGCCGCAAATGCAGCCCGGCCCACGCCCGCTCGCACTGCCCTCAGGCGTTGCGCTACAGCCAGGTGCGCCGCTGCAGCTCCATGCTCCGTTACAGCCCGCCGAGCCGTTATCGCCTAATGTACCGTTTTTATTAAAGGCTTCTTTTTCCGAGTCGCCTTTAACCAAAGCAATAGTGCCCGGCAGCGCTTTGCAGTATGTATCCAATGATCAGACTGCCGCCACGCGTGCAGCCCCAATGCCGAATACAGCAGCTTTTATGCAAAGTGCGCCGCCCGGTATGGAGGATAATGCCAGATTAACGCGTGATGCCATGGCCTATGAGCGCGGCATGGAAGCTCTCAGCAATCGTGGGCACCGCGAAGTCGTCCATGAAAGTTTGCAAAGTATCGTACGTCAGCAGTTGGACATGCTGGTCATGCCAGTGGTTCGTTGGGAGGGTGACGTTTGGGCAGGCATTTTTATGGCGCTCGTGATCCATCTACCTGATCAAGAAAAAGAGGGGGACGGTGAGGGTGATAATAATAAGGAGGAGGATGGATGGCGCTCTGAGATGCAGTTGGACGTGCCTAATTTAGGGGCATTTAGCGTCTCATTGTGGTTTTATCGAGCGGTGTTAAGTATTGATTTAACAACGGCCGATAAAGCCACGCATCAGTACCTGGAGCAAGGTATCCCTGCTTTAGAGCAGCGTTTGAATGCGCTGGATTTGGACAAAGCGCAGGTGCGCGCGCGGTATATGCCGCAGGAGAGTAGTGATGTCCTTGCCGAATGAGCGTAGTCGCCAGGCGGTTGCGCTTGCTTACCAGGAAAATGAACGTGCGCCACGTGTTGTCGCAAAGGGGTACGGCGAGCTTGCCGAGCGCATTATGGCGGAAGCTCACCGGCAAGGGATTTATGTGCATGATGCACCTGAGATCGTAGCACTTTTAATGCAGCTGGATTTAGACGCAGAGATTCCTCCGCGCCTCTATCAAGTAGTGGCAGAGCTGCTGGTGTGGGTATTTGAACTGTCAGACGAAGGCCTAAAACGCCATGATTGAGCCAAGTAGCCAATATATAGATAGTGTGCAACCATGGCGAAGGGGCAGAAAAGTCATCAAGGCGTCCGCATAACGGTTACAAGATTGCGCCTGTGTCATTTGATGGAACATTATGAGTCACACCAATTATCTCGATGAAATTGAAGAAATAAATTTAGCCTATTTGCTTCTCGCGCAGCGCCTGTTAAGTGAAGACCGCGAGACAGCACTATTTCGTTTGAAAATAGATAATGACGTCGCTGAACTGCTGTCTTCGCTGAGTGCTCGCCAGTTGACGAAGTTGGCGCGTACTAACCAGCTGATATGTCGATTCAGCCAGACGAGTGCTCAGCGGTTACGCCAGATCACTGAGAATCCGCGCGATCAGGGACTCGCCGGTCTACACGCTTCGCTGCTGTTAGCTGGCGATACATTTGAGTCATTATCAGGAGATAAGGGGTGACCCAGAAAAGCCTGGTGGATGAAATGCACCAAGTGCAGCTGGCAATTGAGCTGATTGAGCTGGGCGCACGCTTGCAGGTGTTGGAAACGGAAACCGAATTAAGCCGTACGCGCCTAATCAAGCTTTATAAAGAAGTCTGTGGGATGTCGCCGCCCAAGGGCATGCTGCCGTTTTCGACCGACTGGTTTATTACCTGGCTGCCCAATGTTCATTCATCGCTTTTTTACAATATCTACGCCAGTCTGCTGCGAGACACCTGCTGCGAGAGAATCGAAGCGTTTGTAAAAGCCTATCGACTTTACAACGAGCAGATGATGCTAGAGGGCGCCGAGCCCGTATTGGGTTTGACGCGTGCCTGGACGTTAGTGCGCTTTTTTGAAAGCGACCTGCTTGAGTTTAGCCGTTGTACCCGCTGTGGTGGGCAGTTTGTGGCTCATGCCCATAGCCCGGCCCACGACTATATCTGTGGTATTTGTCAGCCGCCATCGCGGGCAGGTAAAACCCGTAAGGCGCAGCAAGCCAAGGAAGATAGCCACGGCATCAGTGAAGGGTAAAAGAATTATCAAATGCGCCTTTAACGAATAGATAGCGTTAAAAGGCGGCGTTACTTTTTAATTAGACTGTACATTAGCCCTGGTATGATAAAGCTAATTTGTACTTGAGCCGGAACGCCACTCAACCATCCGAACAGATGGCTAAGTTTTGGTTCCCTACTTAATACTGAAACACCGCAAGGACCCTGCTTGTGCTGATACTTTTAGGCTATGTAGTCGTTTTGTTATGTGTATTTGGTGGCTATGTGTTGGCAGGTGGCAGTCTAGGCCCTCTGTACCAACCACTTGAGCTAGTCATTATCGGTGGTGCTGGTGTTGGCTCATTTATCGCTGCCAACAACATCAAAGCGATTAAAGCCACCTTCAAACTACTGCCCAGACTCAGGGGAGCAAAAAAATATAACAAAGCATTTTACATGGAAGTGATGGCAATGCAGTACAAGCTATTGTCAAAAATCCGCCGTGAAGGAATGCTGGGCATAGAGCGAGATATTGACAACCCTCAAGAAAGTCCCCTGTTTCAAGAGCATCCTACTGTATTAGCTGATCCGCATGTCATGACGTTCTTGACGGACTATCTGCGCTTGATGGTGAGTGGCGGCATGGAGCCTATGGAAATTGATGAGCTGATGCTGCACGAAATCGAAGTATTTGAACAAGAGGCTCATGTCCCCGTCGATGCGATTGCAAAAGTGGGCGATGCCATGCCCGCCTTCGGCATCGTGGCGGCAGTAATGGGGGTCATCAAGGCATTGACCTATGCGGATGCCACTGCGCAACAGATGGGTGAAATGATTGCCCACGCGCTGGTGGGAACCTTCCTGGGTATTTTGTTGGGTTACGGCTTTATTAACCCCATTGCCAGCTTCGCCGGTCGGCAAGCCCAGGAAGCAGAAAAGATGATGCAATGCATTCGGATAACATTATTGGCAAGTTTGCACGGCTACGCACCTCAGCTGGCCGTTGAGTTTGGCCGTAAAGCGCTGTATACCGCCGAGCGTCCAACTTTTTTCGAGCTTGAAGAGTATGTGAAAAATGCCAGGAAGGGCGGTACTGCATGAGTAAGGGCGGTGAAAAGCGCCCGATTATTATCCGGCGTAAAAAGGTGGTGCATGCGCATCACGGCGGCGCCTGGAAAATTGCTCTAGCGGATTTCATGACCGCGCTGATGGCGCTGTTCCTGGTAATGTGGATTTTAAGTGTCTCCAGTGAAGAAACGCGGCGCGGCGTGGCAGAATATTTCAGTACGCCACTGGTGACGGCGATCACTGGTGGTGATCAATCAGGCAGTACCAGGGTTATTCCTGGCGGTGGCCCGGACCCGACACACAGTGATGGTGAAAGAGCGCGCATCGATACCATGCAGCAGACCCGGCCAAGCATGCAGGAGCGACGTTTCTTCACCGATCTACAGGAGCGCATCGAACGCGCAATTGAGGCAGACCCCGAGCTGCGTCAGCTACGCAGGCAAATGCGCTTTGATTTAACCCGTGAAGGGCTTCGTATCCAATTGCTGGATACCGAGCAACGCCCAATGTTTGAGTTGGGCAGTGATCAGGTAGCCCCGTATATGCGCAATTTACTGCGTACTATTGCGCCGTTGCTTAACGAATTGCCTAACGATCTTAGTATTAGTGGACATACCGATAACGTGCCCTATGCCGGAGGATATCGGGGTTATAGCAACTGGGAACTCTCTAATGATCGTGCCAATGCCTCACGCCGCGAGCTGGTAACCGGGGGGCTTGATCCTGATCAACTGCTGCGCGTATCAGGCTTTGCTAACCGTGTCGTGTTACCCGATACGGATCCTCGGGATCCGGTTAATCGCCGTATTGAACTTGTCGTCTTGCTACCCGAAATCGCAGAGGCGATTCGCAACCCGGGAACGATGAGTTCTGATGCCACGCTGCCTGCTTCTGCGGATGACCTGGTCGAAGACTTAACGCAAGAGCCCCTGCCGACAAATGCGTCGGATTAGCGTTGGCTTGTGACAAAAATATGACGTTAGAGTGGAGTGGTGCATGGATATAGCGGATTTTTTTGACACCTTTTTTGAAGAGGCTGAAGAGTTGCTTGCTGATATGGAGCAGCACTTGCTGGAGCTTAATGTCGATAATCCCGACGTTGAGCAGCTAAACGCTATTTTCCGCGCGGCGCACTCGATCAAAGGTGGAGCAGGTACCTTCGGCTTTAGCGTGCTACAAAAGACAACGCATATACTCGAAAATCTGCTGGATCATGCACGTAAAGGGGAGCTTGTACTGCGTGCTGAGCTCGTGGATACCTTTTTAGAGGCTAAAGACATCATGCATGAGCAACTCGATGCCTATCGCAACGAGGAAGCGCCCAATCAAGAGGCGTACGAAAGAATTTGCCAAGTATTACAGCAGATAGCTCTGGAAGAAATTGGTCAAACATTGGATGCGCCGGTGGAGGCAGCGGCACCTGCACCGGTCGTCCAGGCTGAAGAACCAGCGAAAGCCTCAGCCGGTCAAAACCAGCTGATTGTCGCCCTGCTTAATGTGGTTGAAAAAGAGCGTACGTTGCTGGTTGAAGAGCTTGAGCAGCTGGGCGATGTTCAGTCGCAGTCTGGCGATGAGAAATGTTACGAAGTCATACTGAGTGGCGATGTCAGCGCTGACGATATTGAAGCCGTCATGTGTTTCATCATTGAACCAGAGCAGATTGAGATTCGTGTAGCGAGTGGTGCCCCTGCAACTGCACAAGAGGAGGCTAAAAGCACGCCGCCGCCTGCTCCTGCTCCAGTAACACCGGAGCCTACAACGCCTGCACCAGAAGCTGCGCGCCCACCTGCAGAGGCCAAAAAGACGCCCGATAGCAGTGCTAAGTCGAAAAAGGCGGCCGCCGAGTCCTCTTCCATTCGCGTTTCGGTGGATAAAGTCGACCAGATTATCAATCTGGTGGGCGAGCTAATCATTACCCAGTCGATGCTTGATCAAACGGTTAGCGATTTGGACGATCAGTCGGTGGGCAACAGCTCGCTTCAAAATGGCATGAGCCTTTTGCAGCGTAATGCCCGAGACTTGCAAGAAGCGGTCATGTCGATCCGCATGATTCCCATGGAATTCGTGTTTAGCCGTTTTCCGCGTGTTGTTCGCGATACCGCGGGCAAGCTGGGTAAAGAGATAGAGCTTGTGACCGAGGGTAAGTCCACGGAGCTTGACAAGAGTCTGGTTGAGCGGATTACCGATCCCTTAACTCACCTGGTGCGTAATAGCCTTGATCACGGCATTGAAATGCCGGATAAGCGCGAAGCGCTTGGCAAGCCCCGTATTGGCAAGCTCGTACTTTCTGCTCGCCATCAGGGCGGTAACATCCTGATTGAGGTGCGCGATGATGGCGCCGGAATGGATCGTGAGCGACTGCTAGCCAAGGCACGTGAAAATGGCCTTAGCGTCTCTGACACCATGAGCGACGAAGACGTTTACCAACTTATTTTTGCGCCAGGCTTTTCAACCGCTGAGGCCGTGACCGACGTCTCGGGGCGTGGTGTGGGTATGGATGTGGTTAAACGTAATATTCAGGGAATGGGCGGTCGTGTTGAGATCCAGTCCAAAAAAGGCGAAGGCACCAACACGCGGATCGTGCTGCCGTTAACGCTTGCGATACTGGATGGCATGTCGATTAAGGTCGGTGGGGAGACGTTTATTCTGCCGCTTTCTACCGTGCTTGAATCGTTACAGCCAACCAAAGGCGAGATGTACGCGATGGCCGGAGACGACGTTGTCTTAAAGGTACGCGACGAGTATCTGCCTGTTATTGCGGTTCATGAAGTTCTGGATGTGGAAAACGCCATTACGGATCCTACCCAGAGTATCGCGGTGATCGTGCAGGGCGAAGGACGTCGTTATGCCATGCTGGTTGATGAGCTGGTTGGACAGCAGCAGGTAGTGGTGAAAAACCTTGAAGACAATTACCGCAAGGTGCCGGGGATTTCGGCGGCAACCATCCTGGGGGATGGCAGCGTAGCGCTAATTTTGGATATCACAGGACTGCATCGCTTGAGCAGGGTCAAGAAAGAAGCGAGCAAAGTGATTAATAATCAACCTATCTCTTTTTATAAGGAGGCTGAGCCGTCATGAGTCAAGCAAATAATGAGGCGGTTCTCGCCGCGGATGAAGCTGAAAACCGTGAGTTTTTAGTATTTTCATTAGGCGAAGAAGAGTACGCCATTGATATTTTGAAGGTGCAGGAGATTCGCGGTTACGAAAATGTAACGCGTATTGCCAACGCGCCTGACTTTATTAAAGGGGTTACCAATCTACGCGGCGTGATTGTGCCGATTGTTGATCTGCGCATCAAATTCCATCTTGAAAACGTGGAGTACGGCGGCCAGACCGTGGTGATTGTGGTTAACGTCGCCGATCGCGTCGTGGGTATCGTGGTCGACGGCGTTTCTGACGTCATGACGTTAAACCCTGAGCAAATTAAACCGGCGCCTGAATTTGGTGTCACCCTGTCTTCTGATTTCCTGAGCGGTCTTGGCAGCCTGGATGACCGCATGCTGGTACTTGTCGATATCGATAAGCTACTTACCAGTGAAGAGATGGCATTGGTGGACAGCACCAGTAATCGTTAAGGCGACTGCCGCTACTTTGTACTAAAAAGGCCACACGGAACGTGTCTTCCCGAGTTGAACGGCCCCTCTAGCGCCAAGGAATGCGCCTGCGAGTGACGTTGTGTTTGGAGAAAACATTGTGACACAGCTAATGCGGCAGATGTTGGGAAACATGACCGTGCGGCTCAGTTGGGGGCTGGTGCTTGCTTCCTTTTCGTTACTGGTGATTGTGGCCTGTGGCATCGGGTTTTATGCCCTTCAGCATGGGGCAGCCATCATGCAGGCCGCCAGTGACGGCAACGTTCAACAGGCTGAGTTCTCGGACTTTACCGGCCGCATTCGCTGGGCGCTCATTGCCATTGTGGTGATTACAGTGACGACCGTCGTGGTGGTGATTTGGGGCGTGACGGTCAATGTACTTAAGCCACTGGATCGTTTGGTTGGCTATTTCGAACGCATGGCTCAGGGCGATTTAAGCCAGCAGATCTCGGTACCGGGCAATAATGAAATAGGCCGGTTATACGTTGCGATGGCGCATATGCAGGCTTCTTTATCAGAAACAGTGAGCGTTGTGCGTGGCAGTGGGTCGTCCATTTATGCGCGCTCTCAACAGATTGCCAGCGGTAATAACGACCTCTCCTCGCGTACTGAACAGCAGGCCTCTTCGCTTGAAGAGACCGCCTCCAGTATGGAACAGCTTGCCTCAACGGTGGGCCACAATGCCGATAACGCACGTCAGGCTAGCCAGCTTGCGCAAAATGCTACGTTAACAGCGAGGCGAAGCGGTGAAGAAGTGAGCGGCATTGTTGAAACCATGCAGGATATCAATGCCAGCTCTCATCAAGTGGCCGATATCATCACGTTGATTGATAATATTGCGTTTCAAACCAATATCCTGGCGCTTAACGCATCGGTAGAGGCTGCCCGTGCGGGTGAGCATGGCAAGGGGTTTGCTGTGGTCGCTCAGGAAGTGCGTAGCCTGGCCAGTCGCAGCGCTAACGCGGCGAAGGAGATTCGTACGCTCATTGATACCTCGCTGGGTAAAGTAGAGACCGGCACGCAGCGGGTCAATCAGGCAGGTGAGACCATGCAAGCGCTGGTTGATGCAGTGCAGCGGGTCAGCGATATCATGGATGAAATTGCTGCAGCCTCCGAAGAGCAGAGCAACGGTATTGCTCAGGTTAATCAAGCGGTTGCACAAATGGACCAAGTGGTTCAGCAAAATGCCCAGCTTGTTCAGCATGCCGCTCATAACGCCAATGAGCTTGAAGATGAAGCGGCGCGGTTAAGAAATACCGTTGAGCGTTTTCAGGTTGCTCATAACCCAACGCCTGTATCCGCCTCATCCACGGCGGGGCCTGTCGCGTCCGTCACTTCCAAGCCTCTTTCTATCGGCACTGCTTCAAGAAAGGTGGAAACAGAAGCCTGGGAAGCATTTTAATAGCAAACGCTATAAACAACGATAGTTTAAGAACTGAACAATAAGGCCCCTAAATGCGCAATAACCAACCCATTTCGCAGTGTGAAATCGAGCTAAAAGAAGACGATTTTCTGGTCTCTCGTACGGATTTAAAAGGTCGTATTACGTACACGAACCCGGCATTTATTGAGATAAGTGGCTACACGCATGACGAGTTGATAGGTGCTCCGCATAACCTGGTTCGCCATCCGGATATGCCGCCTGCCGCGTTTGAGAATTTTTGGCAAACCGTACAGGGCGGAGATACCTGGCGTGGGTTGGTTAAAAATCGCTGTAAAAATGGTGATCACTACTGGGTGGACGCCAGCGTAACGCCAATTATTGAAGACGAACAGGTTGTTGGTTACGCCTCGGTGCGCGTTCAAGCCTCACGTGAGGCCATAAAGCGTGCTGAACAGGCTTATGCTGAGATACGGGAAGGACGTAACAAGCATCTCTACCTGGACAAAGGGCGTCTGCGACAGCGTGGTGTCGGCCAGTGGCTGAAAAGGATTCAGTTGAATACCATCCGCGCCAAACTGGTTGGCATGATTGTGGTCGCTGCGGCGTTGCTGTTGATTAGCGGGGGCTTGGGTCTTTACGGTCTTAACGCGTCAAGTGAGCGGCTTGAGAGGCTTAATAGCGATGGTTTGCGCGACGTCGTCAGGCTGCAACAAATTGACCAAATGATCGCCAATACGCGCCAGGGAATGATTGAACCAGAGCGTATGGAGTTGATCAATCAGCGTTTTGAAATAGGTGAAACCATTGAGCAGCGTGCTGAAGAAGTAGCCACCGTATGGCAGGGCTATTACACCCGTGCGGTCAATAACACGCCGCTTGCCAGTGCGTTTAACGATCAACTTCAGGCCTTTCTTGAGGAGGGAATGGGTCAGGCGGCCCGTGTGCTGCAAGCCGAAGAGACCTACCAAGCGTTTACTGGGCTGGACGCCGTCATCAGCGTCATGTCTGATGAGGGGCGGGCACTTTCTGAAAGCGTGAATCAGCTCATTGAGCAAAAACAGCAAGCGGCTGAACAAATGGCGGTTGATGCCCAGCACGCGCAAAACACCATTATCGCAACGCAAGCGGTGGTGCTGGGGGTTGGGTTGGCGCTGCTGATAGCGATTGGTTGGTTAACCTTCCGCGCAATTATACGTCCCCTAAAGGGCGCGTCACGTTTTACGCTGCAAATCGCGGGCGGTAACCTGGCGGCTTCCGCGCCCAAGCGTCAGCATGATGAAGTGGGCCAGCTACTTGATGGGCTTAATGCCATGCGTAAAAGCTTAAGCAGCATTATTGGCGACGTAAAAGGCGGGATAGATATCGTAACGCCTGCCGCACAAGATATTGCAACAGGTAATGAAGCGCTCTCTTCACGTACCGAGCAACAGGCTGCTTCGCTACAGCAAACGGCCTCCAGCATGGAGGAGATGACGGCCACCGTACGCCAGAATAGCGACAACGCTCAAGAAGCCCGCCGACTCGCCGATAATAACTCTACTCGGGTTTCTCAAACGGGTGAGCTAATGACGCAGTTGGTAGACAATATGCAACGCATTACCCAAAGCTCTCAAAAGATGGCCGATATCATCAACACCATCGACTCGATAGCTTTCCAAACCAACATCCTGGCGCTGAATGCCTCGGTGGAGGCGGCGCGCGCCGGCGAACATGGGCGTGGCTTTGCCGTGGTGGCCGAAGAAGTGCGTAATTTAGCCGGACGAAGCGCCGGTGCTGCCCAGGAAATTCGAGGGTTGATTGACGGTTCTAACAAGGAAGTCAATGCGGGCGCTGGGCTGGTTGAAAAAGCAGAAACCGCGATCAGTGAGGTCGCTGAGGCGGCACGCAGTATTACCAATATCATGCACGAAATTTCGGCAGCGTCTGAAGAGCAAAGCAGTGGTATTGCGGAGGTAAACCAGGCAGTCGCCGAAATGGATCAAGCAACGCAGCAAAATGCTGTTCGAGTCCAAGAGACCGCCCGCGCGGCTGCCGCGTTAGAGCAACAAGCAAGCCTGCTGGCGTTATCGGTTGAAGCCGTTCGGCTTAACCAGAAGAGCCCAGAACGCCCTGTTGCCTTGGCGAACACGTTACCTGCTAAACAAGCAACAACGCTTGCCAGCCCCACAGCGCGCAACAAAGTAGCCGCGCCTGCTGTGCAGCGACAAGCGACACCTGTAGAGGAATGGGAAGAATTTTGAGCGAACAACGCGAACCAGGTGTCGACGCCAATCAGTGGGCGTCTAGTCATCAGATTGAACGAGATCTGATGCTCACGGATGCGGATTTCTTACGAATACGAGAGCTTATTTACCAGCGTGCTGGCATCGTGTTGGCCGAGCATAAACGCGAGATGGTTTATAGCCGGTTAGCCAAGCGCCTTCGACATCATGGTTTGACACGTTTTAGCGATTACTTATTGCGCCTGGAGCGTCAGCCTGATGCAAAAGAGTGGGAGGCGTTTACCAATGCGCTGACCACTAATCTGACCGCGTTTTTTCGCGAGGCGCACCATTTTCCCCTATTGGCAGAGCATCTTCGCCATAAGCAGAGCCCGGTCACTATTTGGTGTTCGGCCGCTTCAACGGGTGAAGAGCCCTATTCACTGGCCATGACGCTTTTGGAAACCCTGGGGCCCAAAGCGGCGCAGGCGAAAATCGTTGCCACCGATATCGATACCGATGCCCTAAGCCGCGCGCGCGCCGGTATTTATCCACAAGAGCAGGTGCGCAAGTTAGATGAAGCCCGTGTGAAACGCTTTTTTCAGAAGGGTACAGGGCAGCAACAGGGGCTCGCTCGTGTGCGCCCGGAAGTTTCCGAGCTGGTTGAGTTTATGCCTCTTAATCTGCTGTCGACACAGTGGCCGATTAAAGGCCCGTTTGATGCCATTTTTTGTCGAAATATCATGATCTATTTCGATAAAGAGACGCAGGCAAAGATTCTTAAGCGGTTTGCGCCCCTTATGAAGCCGGATGGCCTGCTGTTTGCCGGTCACTCTGAAAACTTTTCGTATATTAGTGATGCGTTCAAGCTGCGGGGCCAGACGGTATACACGCGGGCTTAATGGAACCATTTTCGTGTTTTTTATACGCCTAATGCGTGGTTATCCGTGCAAAAAAGGCAGCATACCCGGCATTAACTGCAAAGGAGGCGTGCATTGAGCGCTGCCAAGATCAAAGTATTGTGTGTCGATGACTCGGCGCTGATTCGTGATTTGTTAACCGAAATTATCAACTCGCAGCCGGACATGGAAGTGGTTGCCGTGGCGCCTGATCCACTGGTTGCCAGGGATTTAATTAAGCAACACAACCCTGATGTGCTAACACTTGACGTTGAAATGCCGCGCATGGATGGGCTCGATTTTCTGGAACGCCTGATGCGCCTGCGGCCCATGCCGGTCTTGATGGTGTCATCGCTCACGCAAAGCGGTTCGGAAATTACGCTGCGTGCACTTGAGCTTGGCGCGCTGGACTTTGTGGCCAAACCAAGCCTGGGTATTCGGCATGGCATGATGGAGTACGCCAATGAAATCGCCGAAAAGCTGCGTGCGGCCGCACGTTCACGGCCGCGTCAGGCGCGCCATAAAAATGCTCCACCGCCTGCACAGTTAAAAGCGCCGTTAGTCTCAAGCGAAAAACTGATTATCATCGGAGCATCCACGGGCGGCACGGAAGCCATCCGTGCGGTATTAGAGCCGTTGCCTGCCAACTCCCCTGCCATTTTGATCACCCAGCATATGCCGGGGGGGTTTACGCGCTCGTTTGCCGAGCGCCTGGATCGGTTGTGTCGAATAACCGTCCAAGAGGCGACTGATGGTGAACGTGTGCTGCCGGGCCACGCCTACATTGCCCCTGGCGACCAGCACTTAAAGCTCGTACGCAGCGGAGCAAACTATGTGGCACGTCTGGACAGCGGGCCACCGGTCAACCGGCATCGGCCATCCGTCGATGTGCTGTTTCATTCCGCCGCGGAACAGGCTGGGCGTAACGCCATCGGGGTGATTCTGACCGGCATGGGCAAAGATGGGGCTGTGGGGCTTTTGGAAATGCGCCAGGCTGGCGCGCCTACCGTTGCTCAAAACGAGGCGACGTGTGTGGTCTTTGGTATGCCGCGTGAAGCGATAGCCATGGGTGGCGCTGTCGAAGTTGCTGCACTCGATGATATTCCCGCCCGGTTGATGGCAATGGTAGCTGCCTCCGGTCGCTCCCAGCGGGTATAAACCTTTTTACTATAAAAATGCTTGGCGAAGGGGATGATCCAATGACGCGTTTACTGCGCAACCTGAGTATCCATGCGGCCGTTGTGGCGGCATTAATGTGTTTTGCCATGCTGATTATCATGCTGGCGAGCATCAGTTTTCTATCGGAGAACCGAGCACAGGAAAATCTGGCGACTTACGGGCTTATTAGTAGCGATCAGCTGAATGAGATTAATCGGGCCGATTCGCTACTTAACCAGGCCATGCTGGCCATGGAGATTGCCTCAAATTACTTAATGGTCGGCCATATGGGCCGAACCAATGAGCAGTTGGCGATTGCTGCCGACCGTATTGAGCGTTCCGAGATGCGTTTTGAGAACTTTGTGGCGACTCCTCGTACGCCGCAGGGAGAAGTGTTAGGAAGTGAGTTAATCGAAAATTTTCGCGCCGTTATGACATTGGTAAAGCAGCAGCACGAAAGCTTTGCACAGATGGATATGAATACCTATAACGACCTTCGCGATGCGTTAAGTGAACCGCTGATGAGCCTTGCAGCCAGCACGACAGCGTTTGTTGAGTATGGCTTCCAGCGGGTTGATGGTATTGGCCAAGAGGCGCACGCCCAAGGCAACTTTTTTAAACTGGTTAGCGCCATTGCATTGGGTATAGC
The DNA here is from genome assembly GCF_052379685.1 of Halomonas sp. 111. Lineage (NCBI taxonomy): Bacteria > Pseudomonadati > Pseudomonadota > Gammaproteobacteria > Oceanospirillales > Halomonadaceae > Halomonas > Halomonas sp. 111. The sequence continues at coordinate 100,350 of NZ_JBQSYV010000014.1, read as the reverse complement.
GTTGCTGGTTACGCTTGCCATTTATATTGGCTTACGCCGCATCGTGACGACGCCCTTAAACGATGCGGTTAAACGGTTAAATAAAATTGCCGAAGCGGATCTTACCCAACCACTACCTGAGGCGGGCAATAACGAGATTGGTCGCCTGTTTTCGGCGATGGCCACCATGCAGCAAAACCTGACGGGGATTGTTGCTCGGGTCCGAGAGGGCAGTTCTGAAATCCACTATGGCACGCGGGAAATCGCTAGCGGTAATGCCGATCTTTCCTCACGTACGGAGCAGCAAGCGGCGGCCATTGAGGAAACCGCAGCCAGCATGGAAGAGATGACGGCCACCGTGAAGCAGAACGCAGATAATTCGCGTCAAGCCAGCACGCTGGCGGCAGATGCCTCGACAACTGCTGAGCACGGTGGCCAAGTGGTCAGCCAAGTGGTTCAAACGATGCATGGTATATCGACAAGTTCGCAAAAAGTGGCCGATATCACCAGTGTTATTGACTCCATTGCGTTTCAAACCAATATCCTCGCACTGAATGCTTCTGTGGAGGCTGCACGTGCCGGTGAACAGGGTCGTGGCTTTGCGGTGGTGGCGGGTGAAGTGCGCAACCTTGCTAGTCGTAGTGCCGATGCTGCCAAGGAAATCAGAACGCTAATTGATGCCTCGGTGAGCCAGATTAAGCAAGGCTCAACGCTCGTGGAGCAAGCGGGCTCTACCATGTCAGACGTTGTCACTGCCGTGCGCCGTGTGACTGACATCATGGATGAGATATCGGCCGCTTCACAGGAGCAAAGCGATGGCATTGAGCAGGTGAGCCATGCGGTTGGGCAGATGGATCAGGTCACCCAGCAAAACGCTGCCCTTGTCCAGGAAGCTTCCTCGGCTGCCGCCTCATTGGAAGAGCAGGCCAACCAGTTAGAGCAGGCGGTTGCCGTATTTAAGTTGCTAGGATCTCAGACGCCTCAGCGCACTTCATTGCCACCGCGCACTTCACTGCCTAAGCAAGCGAGCTCTACGCCGCCTCGCGCTGCGGAAAAAAGTTTACCGGCGGCCTCCGCGCCACGATCAACGCCAACCCACAGCGACCACGCAGAGTGGGAAGCTTTTTAACCCTGACTATATAACTCGTCATCAAGACGTGAATTGATAAGAGGATGAACAATGGCCGACAAGAACATGAGCTTTTTGGTAGTCGACGACTTTCCTACCATGCGCCGGATTGTACGTAGCCTGCTTAAAGAGCTGGGTTTTACCAATGTCGATGAAGCAGAAGATGGTCAGGACGCGCTTAATAAGCTGCGTGCAGGTGATTTTGAATTTGTTGTTTCTGACTGGAATATGCCTAACCTGGACGGTTTGGAAATGCTCAAGGAGATTCGTGAGGATGACGGCTTGAAGCATTTGCCGGTATTGATGGTAACGGCAGAAGCCAAGAAAGAAAATATTATCGCGGCCGCGCAAGCGGGTGCTAACGGCTACGTCGTTAAGCCATTTACCGCGGCTACCCTTGAAGAGAAGCTTAATAAAATCTTCGAAAAAATGGGTAAATAAAGCGGCTGGGCCGAAGGGCCTAGCGAGCGAGGAGATAATACCATGAGTCAGAATGAGCAGGTCGACTCTAACCCGCTATCCGAGGAAGGCGCTGAAGAGCTAATTCATCGCATTGGCAAGCTTACTCGCATGCTACGCGATAATATGCGCGAGCTGGGATTGGATAAAGAGATCGAAAAAGCGGCTGAAGCCATTCCTGATGCGCGAGATCGGCTGCACTATGTTGCCACGATGACCGAGCAGGCAGCCGACCGCGCATTGAATGCGATTGATCGTGCTCAGCCACTTCAGGATGAACTCTCTGAGCGTGCTGAAGGGCTTGATAAGCAGTGGGCTGAGTGGTTTGAAGCGCCCAAGGATCTGGAAGATGCCAAGGCGCTCGTTAAGGATACGCGCAGCTACTTAAGCGATGTGCCTACGATGACGGCGGCGACGAGTAAAGAGCTTCTTGAAATCATGATGGCTCAGGACTTCCAGGATCTGACCGGCCAGGTGATCAAGAAAATGATGGACGTGATCCGTGAGATCGAACATCAGCTTGTTCAGGTGCTGATCGACAACGTACCGGGTGCTCAGGTACGTGAATCGATGCAGCGCAAGGCCGAAGATCAGTGGAAAAACGACAGTGCACGACGTAAAGAGGATTTGTTGAACGGCCCGCAAATCAAGGAGAATGCGCCTGATATCGTCACTGGTCAGGATCAGGTGGACGACTTATTGGACGAATTGGGCTTTTAATGCGGCGTTATTAGAGCATTGTAAAAAGCCGCATCTGGCAATATAAGCGTTTTGTTCAGCCGTCCCTTGGGGCGGCTGACTTTATGGTGCGCCACGCACGATAAGCCGGATGTAGCATGGCAGATAACGATAGCGATCAGGAAAAGACCGAAGAGGCCACGCCCAGGCGTAGGAGTAAAGCGCGTGAAGAGGGGCAGGTGCCTCGGTCGCGTGAGCTAACCACGTTTCTGCTACTGCTGGGCGGTGTTGGTGGATTATGGGGCATGGGGCAGATTCTTTATGATCAGTTGGGAATGGTCATGGAGCAGGCGCTGCTGTTTGACCGGCGTCAGGCCATGGAAGAGATGCCCATGCTGGTCAATGCGCTAAACCTGGGGCAGCGGACGCTGTTTACCATGATGCCGCTATTTCTACTGCTGGCGGTCATTGCGTTAACGGCTCCTGCCTTACTGGGGGGGTGGCTGATATCCGCAAAGTCCATGCAGCCCAAGCTCTCCAAGCTAAACCCTATCGCAGGGGTTAAGCGGATCTTTTCGACCCAAGCGCTGATTGAGCTGGCGAAAGCGATTGCCAAGTCGGTGCTGGTGGGTAGCGTGGCTGGGACGTTTTTGTATCTCAACCTGGGTAAGTTTTTAGCGCTAATGGATCAGCCCGTGCATCAAGCACTGGTCAGTGCGCTTAATATGGCGGCCCAGGCGGCCGGTCTGGTCGTACTGTCGCTAGTGATCGTAATTCTTATCGATGTGCCTTTTCAGCTGTGGAGTAACGCCAAGAAGCTGCGCATGAGTAAAGAAGAGGTGAAGCGCGAGCATAAAGAGTCAGAAGGTGACCCCCATGTTAAAGGGCGCATTCGTCAACAGCAGCAGACGATGGCTCGGGGTAGAATGATGAGCAAGGTGCCAGAGGCCGATGTTATTATTACCAACCCAACGCATTATGCCGTGGCCTTGATGTATCAAGAGGGCAGCATGGGAGCGCCGCGTCTGGTGGCCAAAGGGGCGGATGCTGTTGCGGCAAAAATACGCGAGCTGGGCGCCGAGGCAGGCGTTCCTCGGTTGGAGGCTGCACCGCTGGCGCGCGCCCTTTATCATCATGTGGATCTAGAGGCCGAAGTGCCTGCCGAGCTTTATACAGCGGTGGCAGAAGTGATGGCGTGGGCTTACCGCTTAAAGCATGTTGGACAACAAGGAGGCGAGGTGCCCCCAACTCCCGATAATCTGCCGGTACCCCCGGAAATGCAAACCCCTGGCCGTCAGGCCAGTGGCAATGAGGCACCGCCATGAAAGGTTTAAACCAACTGGTCTCTCAGCGTGGCTGGATGGGCGAGGTACGCATGAAGCTGCTTGCCGGGCCGGTGCTGATTTTAATGATTTTGGGCATGATGATCCTGCCCTTGCCGCCCTTTGCGCTGGATATGCTGTTCACCTTTAACATCGCCTTGGCCATCATGGTGTTGTTGGTCAGCATGTTTGCCGAAAAGCCTTTGGATTTTGCTGCGTTTCCTGCTGTTTTGCTATTTACCACGCTACTGCGTCTTTCGCTTAACGTCGCCTCAACGCGGGTAGTATTGATGGATGGCTACGCGGGCGGCGCATCGGCCGGCAAGGTCATCGAAGCGTTTGGTACCTTTCTGGTAGGGGGTAATTTTGCCGTTGGCCTAGTGGTCTTCTTGATACTGGTCATTATCAATTTCATGGTGATCACCAAGGGCGCTGGGCGAATTGCCGAGGTCGGGGCACGTTTTACGCTGGATGCAATGCCTGGCAAGCAGATGGCCATTGATGCCGATTTAAATGCTGGCTTGATTGGTGAAGAAGAAGCCAAAAAGCGTCGTTCAGAAGTCGCCCAGGAAGCCGACTTTTATGGCTCTATGGACGGTGCCAGTAAATTTGTACGCGGTGATGCCATGGCGGGCCTGGTCATCATGGTGGTTAATATTATTGGTGGCCTGTTGATTGGTATGATGCAGCACGATATGAGCTTCGCCGATGCGGGCCGTACGTATACGCTGCTAACGATTGGCGACGGCCTGGTTGCCCAGATTCCGGCGCTGGTTATTTCCACCGCGGCTGGTGTGACGGTATCGCGCGTTAATACCGAGCAGGATGTTGGTCAGCAAATGATCAGCCAGCTGTTCGTGAACCCTCAGGTGATGGTTCTGGCAGCTGCGGTTATGGGCCTGCTGGGTCTGGTGCCGGGCATGCCGAACTTTGTCTTTCTGTTTTTTACCGCACTGCTGGGCGGTTTGGCTTGGCTCTTGATGCTTCACAAGCAGAAAGCCCAAGTGCAAGAGGAGATCGCTACAGAAGCACCTGTTACCCAGGAAACTCCTGAGGCCAGTTGGGAAGATGTCCAACTGGTCGATACCCTTGGACTTGAAGTGGGCCATCGTTTAATCCCACTGGTCGATGCCCGCCAAAAAGGCGAGCTTCTGGGGCGTATTAAAAGCGTGCGTAAAAAGTTTGCTCAGGAGGTCGGTTTCCTGCCGCCGGTGGTGCATATCCGCGACAACCTGGAACTGCCGCCTAATACCTATGTGCTTTCCATGAAAGGCGCTGAAATCGGTCGTGCCGAAGCGCAGACAGGCAAGTGGCTCGCCATTGACCCGGGGCAGGTCTCTGGGGAACTGCAAGGGACTGCCACTCACGACCCTGCCTTTGGTCTACCCGCGGTTTGGATCGACACCAATCAGCGTGAGCACGCCCAGGTGTATGGCTATACCGTGGTCGATGCCAGTACCGTTATTGCGACTCACCTTAATCATTTGCTACATCGACATTCACCCGAAATGCTGGGCCGCCAGGAGGTTCAGAAGCTGCTCGACAAGCTGGGCGAAGAGCAGAAATCACTGGTAGAAGAAGTGGTGCCCAAGGCAATTTCTCTGACCATACTGCAACGTATTTTGCAGAATCTGCTGGAAGAGGATGTGTCTATTCGTGACATGCGCACGATTCTGGACACTCTGGCAGAGTATGCCGGTCAGCAAAAAGATCCTAATGAGCTTACCGCGCTGGTGCGTATTGCATTAGGCCGGGCCATTACGCAGCAGTGGTTTGCCGGACAGGAAACCCTCAATGTGATGGGGCTGGATGCCCAACTGGAGCAGGTACTGATACAGGCGATGAACGGGAATGGCGCGATGGAGCCAGGCCTGGCTGAAACCTTGATGGATCAGGCGCAGCAGGCTCTGGAGCAGCATGAAAGTAGCGGGGAGGCGCCGGTATTGGTGGTTCAGCACTCGCTGCGTGGCGTGTTATCACGCTTTTTGCGCCGTCGTTTGCGCCATCTTGTGGTCATGTCACAAGCAGAAATTCCGGATGACCGCACGCTGCGTGTGACCACCACAGTGGGTGGCCGCTAACCATGACTGCAAGCAGCGAACGTGTCAGCTATGTGTACAAACAAAAGGTAAGACATGAGCGTTAGGCGTTTTACGGGAGCAAACAGTCGTGATGTCATGCGCCAGGTGCGTGAAACGCTGGGAGATGATGCGCTAATTTTGGCGAACCGTCGTACTGATGACGGCGTTGAAATCATGGCGATGGCCGATGAGGCTGTCGAGCCTGTCGACGCCGCGTTAGAGGTAACCGCAAGTACGGTAGAACCCGCTGCAGCGACGGACCCTCTTCAGGCCATGAGTGAGCGCCTACTGCGTGAAATGCAAGATATGCGCGCGCTTTTAACTAACCAACAGGTAACTAGCCAACAGGTGCCTCGGCCCACCGGGTCGGTGCAACAAGCTGCCGACACGCACGCGCGGCTTTCTCAGTTGTTGACGCGTGTTGGCTTTAGCGCTGAGCTTGGTGATGAAGTGCTCGCGGGTCTGCCAGCATCATTGAAAGCGCTTGGCCCTGAAAGTGAGCAACCGCTTGATTGGCTGCGCCAGCAGCTGACAAGCAGGCTTCATGTGTTAAATGACGAGGCCAGTTTTTTTGACCAAACGGGCATCGTCGCCTTGGTCGGTCCTACCGGAATAGGCAAAACCACGACCACCGCAAAGCTTGCGGCGCGCTTTGTAATGCGACATGGCACACGCCCCGTCGCGCTGGTCACCACGGATAGCTTTCGTATCGGCGCCCATGAGCAGCTCAGGATTTACGCACGCCTGTTGGATACCCCCATGTACGCCCTTGATGCTGAGCAACCGGTCGATGATCTGTTGGGCCGTCTTCATGGCAAGCAGTGGGTCATGATTGATACGGTTGGGATGAGCCAGCGTGACCAGCGTGTTATTGATCAAATTGCGCATTTGCAGGACGGAAGTTCCACGGTAAGACTGGTACTGCTGTTGAACGCGGCTAGCCAGCCAGAAACCCTGGAAGAAGTCGTGCTGCGTTATCGTCAGGCCGCGCGGGCGGCAGGCGCTGAGCTTGATGACTGTATTATTACCAAGCAGGATGAAGCCGGCCGACTAGCCCCCGTGCTGGATATTGTTATCCGTCACGGTATGCGCGTGCTGTTTAGCTCTCATGGGCAGCAAGTGCCCGAAGATATGAGCGTGGCACTGCCGGATGCGCTGATCAACCAGGCGCTGGAAAGCCAGGCGAAAGCAGCGCCGCAGCCTGGCTTCACGGCACCGGCTAGCATGCCTCGCTGGTCGCGAGATGTGCTTGGCCAAGGGCGGAGGCTGTCACTACTACTGACGCGGCTGCGCCAGCGTTTGGCAGGCTTCGCCACGCTGGAAGCCATGTGGGATGTTAGCGCTTTGCCGAGCGAGCTACAGAGCGCGCAGCTTACTCGTCTGTTGCCGCACGCGTTACCCGCCCCCGGTGTGGTATGGGCGGCACGCCGTAACGAGCGTGGCTGTGATTGGTCGATGCCGGATATCAGCATGGACGAACGGGGCGCTTGGCATGCCGTCCCCATGCTTCAACATCGCCAACCTGCGGGTTGGCAGGCCAGGCTTGAGACACGAATGGAGGCGGGCGCCACGGTGCATCTATTGCCCGTGCTGCCTCCGGCAGAAACCGTGCAGTGGCTGAATGAGCAACAGCTGACTTGGGTCAGCCTTGTGACATCTGCACAGCGCGTATACTTTCATGGCGAGCGTTCTGCGCTACGTGGACTATTTGAACAAAGCACGCTCAGCCATCATGTCAGCGTGCGGTTTCGTGGCCAGTCCATGCAGTTATGGACCGCCTATGCCGAAGTGCAAAATGAGGCGGGCAGTGTACTGCTTGCGTGGTATGGGGAGGTTCGTGACCCCGAAAGTACCAAGGTCGTTGCCCGGCGCTACTGGTTGACGCCGGCTCGTTTAGGCGCCGATGTACTTTTCCAACTGGTCATTCAGCTGCAAAGTGAGGGCCTGGCAGCGCTCACCAAACGCGCGTTGCAGCAGTTTAAAGAGGCCGATAGCGGGGACGTGGATCCAGAAGTACGTCTACTGTTAGCCAGCGGCGTCGCGTCAGTGGTCGGGCATTTGGATAACGCGGATGATGATGAGGCGTCCAGTCTGCGTAGCGATCTACTCAGCCTGTTGGGCACGCGCCGAAAACGCCGCGATACGGCCATGCTGGATGCGTTGATGTACGCCTTTATGGCGCGCGACGCCATTCGCCAATTGGGCAGCGTTAGCCGAGAGGTGAATGTATGAGTCAGGATCAGGCGGCGGGCTTGCGCCAATGGGCCGACAGCCAGCGTCAGAAGCAGGCACCCAGCCAGCCTGATGCGCCGTTGGCAAGTGATACGGAGGTGATGAGCGAAGCGCCTGCGCCCGCGCCAGGTGCTGTTTCGCCCACCCCCACGATTGACGAGCAGCCGGTCGCGAAAGCCCCTTCGCGACCTAAAAAGCCCTTGTATATTATTGGTTTGCCCGGGCAGGGCGCGCAGGCTGTCAAACAGGCTCAACATCGCCTGGCTCAATGGTCTGCGCTGGGCCGTCACTGGGCAGGATCACCTGACGATTGGGATATACAGGCGGTTAGCGTTAATGCGCCTGACCTTGCTCAGCTAAGTGCTCGGCATGCGCGTTGGGCGCTCTGGATTAACAGCGATGCTGACGCATTTGCCGAGATGTACCGGCTACTTCGCCAGGCGCGTGACAATGGCGGGCCGCGCCGGTTGCTGGCACTGCACGAGCCCTCTTTGTCGCGCCAAGGCTTGTTGGAAAACCTGCGTGAAGCCGCTAGCCACTATTTGGCCACCGACCTTCTGGTGCTGGCGCGCTGATAAGGAAATATTCGACATGTTAAGCAAGCTATTCAAAATGATGGGTGTTTGCGGGTTGATAGGTCTCATCAGTAGTGCTCAGGCGGCGGGCAGCTGGAGCACCTCGGTGCCGGGCGTGATGGTGGCCATGAGTGACCGGGAAACCCGTAGCCAGTCAATGACGCCACCCGATTCTGTACAGGTGCACAATCGTGTGATTGATCGGATACACTGGCAGCTTGAGACGCCGCCGGGCAGCGCTATCAACGCATGGCTATGCCATCCGGAGCAGTGTGTGGCTCTCTCGGGAGGGCGCGGAACGGTCACCGAGCTGGCGGGAAGGCAGGTAAGTGCTCCTTTGCAGTTTCGTTTTAAGTTACTGCCTGGACAGCGGCCAGTTCGCGTTCAGGGTCTGCAAGTCATTGTGAACTATCAGTAAAAGTTGTATAGCCGCGAGGCAAAAAGATGTACACAGCACAAGGCAGAATCAAGCAAGGCGAGCTATTCACACAATACATGCCACTGGTAAGACGTCATGCCTTAACACTGCAGGTCAGGTTGCCAGCCAGCATTGAACTTGATGATCTTATCCAGGCGGGCACGGTAGGGCTTTTAGAAGCACTGGGCCGTTTTGATGCCGCTCATGGGGCCAGCTTTGCGACGTTTGCCAGCCAGCGTATCCGTGGGGCGATGGTCGATGAACTGCGTACGCGGGATTGGTTGCCACGCAGCGTGCGCCGCGCTGCGCGCGCTGTGGACGACGCGATCCGGCGGCTAGAGCAGCAGCTCGGGCGCTCGCCGGAAGAGAGTGAAATTGCCTTGGCGCTTGAGATGCCGCTGGGTGATTACCAACAACTGCTCAACGACACCAATAACGGTCAGCTATTGCCGTTTGAAGAGTTGGTTGCCGACGGTGGTGAGCCGGTAAGTTTTGATGTGAGCAACTTGCCGTTTGAAAAGCTGCTGGATGAGCAGCAGCGCCAAACATTGATTGCTGCCATTGAGGCGTTGCCAGAGCGGGAGAAACTGCTCATGGCACTTTATTACCAGGAAGAGCTGAATTTAAAAGAAGTGGGCGCCGTGCTGGGCGTGACGGAGTCGCGCGTGTCTCAGTTGCATAGTCAAGCCATTAGCCGTCTGCGTGCCCGGTTGCATGATTCAGCCTAAACAACCGATACGTTAACTCACAATAACCGGCGAGGAGCCGTTGATGAACCCGTCCACGTTGATAGGTATATTCGCCAGTATGCTGCTGCTAGTAAGCGTGCTGTTCTTTACTGCGGAGTCCCCTGAAAGTTTTATCAATCTGCCGGGCCTGGCGATTGTTATAACCGGTACTCTGGCCGCTACTTTTATAAGCTATCCGCTAAAAGAGGTGTTACGCGTTGTACGCCTGGTAGGGCTTGTCTTTCGGCGTGAAAATACCTATATACGCGACGATATCAACGAGCTGGTCGCTATGTCCCGGCTATGGTTTAAAGGCGATGTGCGTGCAGTCGAAAAAGAGTTGGAGCACACGCGCAATCCGTTTTTACGTACCGGTATTCAGTTAGTCATTGCCAATACCAAAGAAGATGAGATCTTCGACATGCTGCGTTGGCGGATTGCCCGGCTCAAGGCTCGCGAGCACGCAGAAGCCCAGATTTTTCGTACCATGGCGACCTACGCGCCAGCGTTTGGCATGATTGGCACGTTGGTGGGATTGGTTAATATGCTGGAAGTCATGGATGCCGGTGACCTGGATGTCATTGGCCCCCGTATGGCGGTGGCGCTGCTCACCACCTTCTACGGTATTTTGCTGGCGAACCTGGTGTTTAAACCCATCGCGGTTAAGCTAGAACGACGTACGGAAGAGCGCCTGATTACCATGAACATGGTGCTGGAAGGTATTTCACTGATCACCAAGCGCCGCCTGCCCTCTTTTATTGAGGAAACGCTCAATTCATTTATCGCCAACTATAACGATGAGATTCGCGATGCCACTATAAAGCCCCGGCCTGATACACCAAGCGCGACGGCAAAGGGCTAAGGCGATGCTGGATAGCAATACGCGCCATGCGCTGGAGCTTCCCGCCGGGCAGGGTGAAAGCGATGAGAGCTGGCTGACCAGTTATCTGGACGTGCTCACCCTGCTGATTACGCTGTTTGTTTTGTTGCTGGCTTTGGCTCCCCCCGGTGGTAATGAAGCACTTGAGGGTGAGGAGGCGTCCATGGCCAGCGTGATTAGCTCTTTGCCCTTGGCAACGCTTGCCACCGGTATTCACCCGCGCCATAGCGGGTTGCAGCCCCAGATGGCGGCATTGGATATTCCCGGCGTCAGCGTATCGCAAGGCCAGGAGGGCGTAACGCTACGCATTGATGATAGCCTTTTATTTCCCAGTGGCGAGGCAGTGCTAACCTCTCTAGGCCAGGAGGTGATAGAAAGCCTTATTGATGTGTTCGCGGCCTTTGATGGTCAGGTTTCCGTTGAAGGGCACACTGACAATCTTCCTATTGCGACCACTCGGTTCCCTTCCAACTGGGAACTCTCCGCCGGACGTGCGATTGCCGTTATGCGCCACCTGGAAGGTCAGGGCATAGCGATTTCTCGAATGCGGGCCGTTGGTTATGCGGATACTCAACCTATGGAGAGCAACGCAACACCTGAAGGGCGAGCTGCTAACCGGCGCGTTGAACTGTTGTTACGACAACAGCCAGAAGGGTGAATGGACTACTCAAGGCTGGGGTTGTGCCTAAGCATCCCCTCTGCTGCAGTCGTATGCTGCCCTGTTGGTGCTTGATGTCGATCGTCGGCGCATCCAAGCGACCAGTACAAATCTGGCCGCGCTGATGGGACTCTCACGCCCATCGGTAACGCTAACCCAATTGCTGGGGACGCGTTTAATCCAGCGACTTTCAGAGCGACGCGGTTTCACATAGCGTTTGCATGCGCTCAATCGCTTGATCGGCGCCTTCAAGCTGAAACGTCATGTACCAGGGGGGCTGTTCGCCTCGATCAAACCCCAGGAAAAGTTGCTCGCCTTGTTCCATCTGGTGCATTAGTGTCTGCATATCAGCAAGATAAAAGTGTACGTAAAAGCCGTTATCGCCTCGCTCGGTGATGAATTCTGCCATGGTATCGACCGCGGGCTGCTCATCGATACGCAGCCGGGTCGGCACCAGGTTGACGGTTTTACTTTCGCCTTGCTGCTCCTCCAGCGTGACACGCACTTCAAGCCACGGTAAATCACACACGTTTTGGGTGGCATTCAGGCTGAGTGTCGCGTCGGAATAACTATGGGTTTCAACGGCGCGAAAGTGGTGCTCATCACCCAGCGTTAACGCCATTGATTGCCACTGGCCATGCGACTGTATGTCCTCCATATTAAAGTTCGCCGCCTGTGTTAACGGTGCAATAAGTAGAAGGGTGGCGCTTGCCAAGGCTGTTGAATAGGGTGTCATGTCAGCACATCAAGGTTGGGTAAGAAAAGCCCAGCGTTTATGACGGGTTTGCCCGCAGCAAAAGCGCCGGGTGCTTTCTATAAACCACTACCGCCCGCAGGCAGCACGTGGTAATGGCCACTAGGCAGAAAGTTCGAATAATGGCCTAACGTCGTCATTAAGATAACAGTCATCAAACTCGCCGACTGCCGCCAGTGCTTGAAGGTCAGGAATCGTAACGTTGTGACGATCACGAAATACCAGGCCTTCTTCGCTCAGCAAGCTAAAGGTGCGGCTAACATGTACAGGGCTTAAGCCCAGAATGTCAGCCAGCTGCTCTTGAGAGAGCGGGAGTCGAAGCTGCCCGTCGGTATGGCGATTGGTCTGGCGCAGTCTCAAATACATTTCGTACAGGAAGTGCGCTGTTTTTTGCCGAGCACTGCGTCGGGCAAGCGTTACTAATCGTTCGGTGAGCAGTGCCTGGTGACGGCTGGTGATCGCAAATACCACTGAGGTTAGTGGCACCGACTGACGAAACACGTCAAGCAGGCGTTTGTGCGGAAAATGGCATATTACGCCATCGGTAATCATGCGAACACTTTCCAGACGTTGCGAAAACGCGAACTCACGCAGGCCAATAATATCGCCAGGCAAATAAATTTCCAGAATCTGTCGATCACCGTTTTCAAGGTGGCGATAGGAGTAGGCCCAGCCACTTTTCAAGGTACAAAATTCGCCAGCCGGATCACCGAGTTCCCATAGTAGTGAGCCCGCTGTGATATCCGTAGGGCTCTCTTCCAGGGATGCTAACAGGGCTTTATCTGCCGTGCTTAATGAGCAGTAGTGGCTGAAGTGGTGAAGAATGCAGCTTTGATCTTCGCTCACAGCTTGATCTCCATGAGTATTGCCTAACAAATATCAAGTTATTTGGCGAATGACGATAAGCAATTAATCGCGCACTGCACTGCCCGATGACCTTGATACAGGGGCGAATCGGCTAAATTATGGCATAAAATCACGTTCGGGGTGGGCGCATGCCCACCCTGAAACGCCCGATTACGAAGCGGCGCGGTTGCCGCGTTCAAGTAGCGGAGAGAGAAAGCGTCCGGTATGTGAAGCGTGCTGCTTGACGATCTGTTCCGGCGTGCCTTCGGCGATGATTTGCCCGCCGCCGGAACCGCCTTCCGGGCCCAGGTCGACAATCCAGTCAGCCGTCTTGATCACATCCAGGTTGTGCTCGATGACCACGATGGTATTGCCGTGGTCGCGCAAACGATGCAATACGGTCAGTAGCTGACGAATATCTTCAAAGTGAAGTCCGGTTGTAGGTTCATCCAGGATATACAGCGTCTTGCCGGTGTCACGTTTGGCAAGCTCACGAGCCAGCTTGACCCGCTGCGCCTCGCCACCTGAAAGAGTGGTGGCGCTCTGGCCCAAGCGGATGTAGGAAAGCCCTACATCCAGTAACGTTTGCAGGCGGCGCGCGATCGCCGGTACCGGGCTAAAGAACTCAAGTGCATCCTCAACCGTCATCTCCAACACTTCGTGGATCGTTTTACCCTTGTAGTGGATATCCAGCGTCTCGCGGTTATAGCGCTTGCCTTTACAAACGTCGCAGGGAACGTAGATATCCGGCAAAAAGTGCATCTCGACCTTGATCATGCCTTCGCCCTGGCATGCCTCGCAGCGGCCACCCTTAACGTTGAAGCTAAAGCGGCCTGGCTTGTAGCCACGCGAGCGAGCTTCCTGGGTACCGGCAAACAGCTCACGGATAGGTGTGAAAATACCGGTATAGGTGGCGGGGTTGGAGCGTGGTGTGCGGCCAATTGGGCTTTGATCAATATCGATCACTTTATCAAGCTGATCGAGCCCTTCGATTTTTTCGTAAGGTGCCGCCGTCAAGGTTGTTGCTCGATTAAGCTCCCGCGCGGCAATCGGCATTAGCGTGCCGTTAATCAGTGTGGATTTACCCGACCCGGATACGCCGGTAATTGCAATGAACAGCCCCAGTGGCAGGCTGAGCGTTACATCCTGCAGGTTATTGCCAGTGGCACCGCGTAGCACCAGCTGTTTTTCGGGATTGCCGGGAATGCGGTAGGGCGGCACGCTGATCTCGCGGGTGCCGGTTAAGTACTGGCCGGTCAGCGAGTTGGGGTTGTCCATAACGTCCTGAGGCGTGCCCTGGGCGACAATCTCGCCACCGTGCACACCGGCGCCTGGGCCAATGTCCAATACGTGGTCAGCGGCGCGAATGGCATCTTCGTCATGCTCTACCACAATCACGGTGTTGCCCAAGTCGCGCAGGCGCTCCAGGGTTTTCAATAGCCGGTCGTTGTCGCGCTGGTGCAAGCCAATGGAGGGTTCATCAAGAATGTACATGACGCCCACCAACCCCGCGCCAATCTGGCTTGCCAGGCGGATCCGCTGGGCTTCACCGCCGGAAAGGGTGTCGGCGCTACGCTCAAGATTCAGGTAATCAAGCCCTACGTTTACCAGAAACTCCAGGCGGGCCTGGATCTCGTGAACAATTTTGTCGGCAATTTCGCCTTTGCGGCCAGGCAGGCTAAGCGTTGCAAAGTAGCGCTGCGCCTCGCCAATTGGTGTGCGCACTACGTCGGCGATATTACGGTCATCCACAAACACATGACGCGACTCTTTGCGCAATCGCGTACCGTGACACGTGGCGCAGGGCTGCAGGGCGATGTACTTGGCCAGGTCTTCGCGCACCATGTTGGACTCGGTTTCCCGATAACGGCGCTGCATATTGGGCAGCACACCCTCAAAGGAATGCTCGCGAGTGACCTTGCGCCCCCGGTCGCCTACATAGGCAAAGGGAATCTGTTCATCACCGCTGCCGCTAAGAATGATGTCACGTTCGTGACGCGCCAAATCTTTCCAGGGCGTTTCCAGCTCAAACTGATAGTGCTTGGCGAGCGCTTGTAACTGAGTGAAATAATAAATATTGCGCCGATCCCAGCCTTTAATGACGCCTTCTGCTAACGAGAGCTCAGGATGGCTAATCAGCTTTTCAGGGTCGAAATACTGCTGTATGCCCAAACCATCACAGGTCGGGCAGGCTCCCGCAGGGTTGTTGAACGAGAACATGCGAGGTTCAAGTTCTGACAGCGAATAGCCGCAGACCGGGCAGGCAAAGCGTGATGAAAACGCCATGTCTTCCTGCTCACCGTCCATAAAATGAATCATGGCGGTGCCATCGGCGAGATTGATGGCCGTCTCAAAAGATTCTGCCAGGCGCTGGGCGATATCGTCGCGCACTTTGAAACGATCAACCACAACGCTGATATCGTGCTTTTTACGTTTATCCAGCGGTGCGATATCGTCAAGCTCCAGCACTTGACCGTCGATTAACGCACGCACAAACCCTTGAGCGCGAAGCTCGGCAAGCAGCTGCAAGTGTTCTCCCTTGCGGCCTTTAACCACAGGCGCCAACAGCATCAGCTTGGTGCCCTCGGCCAGATTCATTACCTGGTCGACCATCTGTGAAATGGTTTGGGCTTCAAGCTCTTCGCCGTGTTCTGGGCAGCGCGGGGTGCCCGCACGGGCAAACAGCAAGCGCAGATAGTCGTATATTTCGGTGATGGTACCCACGGTTGAGCGCGGGTTGTGAGAGGTGGATTTCTGCTCAATGGAGATTGCAGGCGAAAGTCCCGCGATGTGATCCACATCGGGTTTCTCCATCATCGACAGGAACTGGCGCGCATAGGTAGAGAGCGACTCTACGTAGCGTCGCTGCCCTTCGGCATACAGCGTATCGAACGCCAGCGACGATTTTCCCGAACCGGATAGGCCGGTAATCACAATCAGCTTGTCGCGGGGCAGTTCCACATCGATCTGCTTGAGGTTGTGGGTGCGTGCACCCCTGACCAGAATGCTGTCCATCAACACCTCGACTCGCGCGGCAAAAAAGTAATTATACGTTTGCCGCCCCCTCTCGGCAAAAACGCTTTGTTATCCGTTAACGCAGGACGGCGTTTCCAGCGTGGTTGCAAACCGCTAGAATGGGGGGTTCTCCGAGAAAATTACCTTATCCACCATACACAAGGGCATTATGCGCAAGGTTTCCGCACTGCTAATGGCCTCTGAGCGTCGTGCAATCAGCGGCTTGGCTGGGCTTTATGCGTCTCGTATGTTGGGGCTTTTCATGGTGTTGCCGGTGCTGGCGCTGTATGCCGACGCGCTTGAAGGGGCGACACCCTTGCTGGTGGGCTTTGCATTAGGTGTTTATGGGCTTACCCAGGCCATACTGCAAATTCCGTTTGGTTGGCTGTCAGACCGCATTGGGCGTAAACGGGTTATCGCCTTTGGGCTGCTTGTTTTCGCCATAGGCAGTGTGGTGGCCGCGATGGCCGACTCCATCGGTGGGGTTATTATTGGGCGAGCCTTGCAGGGTGGTGGTGCGGTGGCGGCGGCCATCATGGCACTGCTTGCCGACCAAACGCGCGAACAGGTGCGTACGGCGGCAATGGCGACCATTGGACTGTCGATTGGCGTCTCGTTTGGTATTGCCATGGTCGTGGGCCCTTGGCTTGCCTCATGGGCGGGGCTTTCCGGCGTGTTCTGGTTTACCGCGCTGCTAACGCTTTTAGGGCTAGTCGTTCTGTGGCGCTGGGTGCCGCCCGCTCCTCGGCGGCTGCGCCACCGTGATGTGGGGATGGATCGTCAGCAGGTTAAAAGTGTGATTATGCGCCCTGACCTGTGGCGTCTGGACCTGTCGATTTTTACACTACATCTGGTGCTGATGGCTATTTTTGTCGCGGTGCCCTTTCGGTTGCAGGAGGCCGGGATACCGCTGGCGCATCACGGTTTGGCGTACCTGGGCATTATGGGGCTTTCATTTGTTGCCATGGTGCCGCTCATGATAGTGGCCGAGAAAAAGCAGCAGATTAAAGTCGTATGCCTGTTGGCTATTGGCGCCATTACGGTAAGCCTGGGCGGGCTTGGGTCGTCGTTCTCTCATGGGCACTGGCTGTTTGTTGGGCTGTTTATTTTCTTTACCGGTTTTAATCTGCTGGAAGCGACGCTGCCATCAATGCTCAGTAAGCTTGCTCCCGCTGGCGCTAAAGGCACCGCCATGGGCGTGTACTCTACAAGCCAGTTTTTGGGGGCTTTTCTGGGCGGTACGCTGGGAGGACTATTGGCGAATGTGTGGGGCCTTGATGCCGTTTTTATCGGCTGTGCGGCACTGGCTCTGCTATGGTGGCTTGCGATGTGGAAAATGCCCTCACCACCGCCGCTCTCCAGCGAGGTGGTGGACTTAAATGATGCGCTGCCAGATACGCTGGATGTATTGATGGAGCGGCTGGCAGAGGTTGTGGGCGTCGAAGATGTCATGGTGGTGCCCGAAGAACATTTGGTCTATTTAAAAGTGAATCGTCAGCAGCTTGATAGGGCGGCGCTGGCCAGGCTGATTCCCCCCAAATCCTAGTGCGGCTGGCTGCCAGCCGCAGGCAATAATCAGTGATATCGGCAGTGTAGGCATGATCGCGTCGATGTTTATCTATACGTAACACAATGGAAGGAGCGCCTTATGGCTCGCGGTATCAACAAAGTGATTCTGATCGGTAACCTCGGGCAAGATCCTGAGATGCGCTTTACGCCCAGCGGTACGGCAGTGGCCAACTTGAATCTGGCCACCTCTGATACGTGGATGGACCGCCAAAGCGGCCAGCGCCAGGAGCGTACTGAGTGGCACCGGATCGTGCTGTTTAATAAGACGGCTGAAATTGCCCAGCAGTATTTGAAAAAAGGCTCCAAGGTCTATATCGAAGGGCGCTTGCAAACCCGTAAATGGCAGGATCAAAACGGCCAGGATCGTTACAGCACTGAAATCGTTGCCAACGATATGCAGATGCTGGATAGCCGTTCCGGTGACTTCCAGGGTGGCGGTGCACCGCAGAATAATTACCCTGGTAACCAGGGCGGCATGGCTCAAGGCGCGGCGCCTCAAGGGGGATATCCCCAGCAAGGTGGTGCTCCACAGGGCAATAACTTTGGCGGCCAAGGGTATGGCAATAACAACCCGGGCAACCAAGGGCAGGGCAATCCTCAGCAGGGTGGTCAGCAGGCTCCTCGCCCCCAACCTGCGCCCCAGCCCGCTCGCCAGGGAAATGCTGCCCCTCAGCAAGGCCAACAGAACAGCAACTATGGCGCGCCTGATCCGGGCAGCTTTGACGATTTCGACGACGAGATCCCGTTCTAAAGCGGCTGATCAAGCCCATTACGCTATGTTCGTTGATAGAAGGGGTCTGTCTTGAAACTGCTAATACTGAATTCCGGGCACTGCTTAAGTTTGGCACTGGCCCGGGAAGTAAGCCGTCGTGCGGATATGGAACTGGTGATTGAGCAGGACACCACCATAACGGCGGCGCAGTTACACGAGATTGCCCCGGATGCGGTGGTTATTCCAGCGCTGGCGCAGCCGCTGAACATGACACCCGCCGAGGTAGGCGCACATGCCGACGCGGTTGACCGCTGCCTGGAGGCATGTCTTGCGCAGTCGGTGCCGCTGGTGTGGTGTGTTTCAGACCAGCTCTATGAGGATGGTTTTGATGAGCCTATCGACGAGCACGTAGTACCTACTCCGCGTGATGAGTGCTTGCGGCGCCTGGTTGCCACGGGGGACCGTATTCGGGCAGAGCACCATCACCATCTGATCATTCGTCTGGGGCCCTTGTTTGCGCTTGAAGGTAGCCACGCCTGGTTGAATGAAATGCTGGATAGCCTGGTGACAGGGCAAAGTGTGCGGGCCGCAGAAGATGTCGTGTGTTGCCCAACGTCAGCCGATGCGGTCGCTATGGCACTGGTAGGCATGCTTCAGCAGCAGGCGTGTGGCGCCAACGCGTGGGGGGCCTACCATTTGGCAGGCACTGAACCTGTCAGTGTGTTTACGTTTAGCTCCATGGTGCGTACTCAGTTGGCAACGCATCTGGAAGGCCGTGGTGAGCAAATTGAGCTTGGCGAAGTCACGGCCCTTAATCATCATCACGATGCAAAACTGCGGCGTGTTTTAAATTGTCGCCGGGTATTGGATGTCTTTGGTGTACATCAAAAGCCGTGGCGGTTAGAGGTGGGGCGTATGCTGGATGCCTGGTGTTTAACGCGTGATGGCCAGCAAGACGCTAGTACAGGAGAGTCCGTTTGACCAATGTGGTTCGTAGCCTGGTGTTTTATGCCGGGTACTTTCTTGCCATGCTGATTATTGGCGTGCTGTTTCTACCCATCGCCCCTTTTTTACCGTTGGCAGGCCGCTACCGGCTGTTGAACCTGTATAACCACTTTTTAGTGGCCTGGTTTCAACTAGCCTGTGGGGTTCGCTACGATATTCAGGGGCGCGAGCGTATCCCGGATGGGCCTTGTGTGATTCAGGCGAACCATCAGTGCGAGTGGGAAACGGTTTTTCTTCAAGTCATGAAGCCGCCGGTATGCACGGTGCTTAAGCAAGAGCTTCTGCATATCCCGATTTTTGGCTGGGGATTGCGCCTGCTAAAACCGATTAGCCTGGACCGTTCCAAGCCCGCGCGTGCCTTGAAACAGGTGCTGACGCAAGGTGTGGAACGGCTAGGAACGGGTCTTTCAGTGCTGATTTTCCCGGAAGGCACGCGAGTCGACCCCGGTGTGCGTAAGCGCTATAACAAGAGCGGCAGCGTGGTGGCTTGCCGCGCGGGTGTGCCGGTGCTACCAATCGCACATAACGCAGGCGAACGCTGGCCTGGGCGCCACTGGGTGAAGCAGCCTGGGGTGCTGCGGGTACGCATTGGTCCGCCAATTGAGACCGAAGGGCGCACACCTGATGAGGTACTGGCCGACGTTGAAGCCTGGATAGAGGCGCAGTTGCAGGAGATTTCTGAAGTGCCGCGCCCGTCGACTAGCCAAAGACCTTGAGCCGATAAAGGGCGGGTAGCTCGGCATGAATAGCGACAAATGCTAACAGCAAAAACGGCGCCTTGATAAGGCGCCGTTTTATTACTGCTACAGCTCATCAGCCATTAAGGCATTGCTCAGCCGTTATAGCGCTGGAAGACCAGGCAGGCATTAGTGCCGCCAAAACCAAAGCTATTCGATAGGATGCGTTCAAGCGCCACATCGTCACGCCGTGTTGTCACAATATCAAAGCCGTCTGCCTGCTCGTCGAGGTGTTCAACATTGGCAGAGGCCGCAACAAAGTTGTGTTGCATCATCAGCAGTGAGTAGATGGCTTCCTGAACACCGGTAGCGCCCAGAGAGTGGCCCGTCAGCGACTTGGTTGAGCTCATCGCAGGCGTGGAGTTGCCAAACACGGCACGTACCGCTTTTAGCTCAGCTACATCGCCAACAGGCGTTGAGGTGCCGTGAGTATTGATGTAGTCAATATCGCCTTCCACGGTCGCCATCGCCTGATGCATGCAGCGCACCGCGCCTTCGCCGGAAGGAGCGACCATGTCATGGCCGTCAGAGGTGGCGCCATAGCCTACCAGCTCGCCATATATTTTAGCGCCGCGGGCCTTGGCATGCTCCAGCTCTTCTAATACCAGCATGCCGCCGCCGCCAGCGATAACAAAGCCATCGCGCGCTTGGTCGTAGGGGCGCGAGGCTTTTTCAGGCGTATCGTTGTAATGGGTAGAGAGCGCTCCCATGGCATCAAACAGGCACGAGAGGGTCCAGTGCTCCTCTTCACCGCCGCCGGCAAAAACCACGTCCTGCTTGCCGAGCTGAATCTGCTCCATCGCGCTGCCGATACAGTGTGCCGAGGTGGCACAGGCAGATGAGATTGAGTAGTTTACGCCTTTGATTTTAAACGGAGTTGCTAAACAGGCTGAGACCGTGCTGCCCATTGTGCGGGTAACGCGGTAAGGGCCAACGCGGCGCAAGCCTTTCTCACGCATGGCGTCAGCCGCTTCGACCTGATTAGCACTAGAAGCGCCGCCGGAGCCTGCAATAAGGCCGGTACGTTCGTTGGAAACCTGTTCTTCGGAAAGTCCTGAGTCTTCAATGGCCTGAGCCATGGATACATAGGCATACGCTGCAGCATCGCCCATAAAGCGGCGCAGTTTACGGTCGATAAGGGTATCCAGATCGATATCGACACTGCCCGCGACATGGCTACGAAAGCCACGTTCAGCGTACTCTTCCTTAAAACGAATACCGCTGCGCCCGTTTTGGAGAGCGTCCAAGACCTGTTGCTGGTCGTTGCCTAAGCACGACACAATGCCAAGGCCGGTGACTACCACTCGTCGCATGGGAGCCTCCTGTTAGAAATTCGCAGTAGAGGTGAATAGGCCAACGCGTAAATCATTAGCCTGGTATATATCGCGTCCGTCGACGGAAACGGTGCCGTCAGCAATGCCCAAAATAAGTCGACGGGTAATAATACGCTTTATATTAATGCGGTAAGTTACTTTTTTCGCATCTGGCATGATCTGGCCACTGAATTTTACCTCGCCACAGCCAAGTGCGCGTCCGCGCCCTGGGTGACCCAGCCACCCCAGGTAGAAACCCACTAACTGCCACATGGCATCCAGGCCCAGGCAGCCGGGCATCACCGGATCACCTGGAAAGTGGCAGTCAAAAAACCACAGGTCAGGAGAGATATCCAGCTCGGCGATCAGCTCGCCTTTGCCGTACTCACCGCCTTCTTCATGAATGTGTGCGATACGGTCGAGCATTAGCATGTTGGGAGCCGGAAGCTGCGCGTTACCGGGTCCAAATAGCTCGCCGCGTGAGCAGGCCAGCAGTTCTTCGCGATCAAAGGAATGTTGCTTGGTCACTGAATCGTTCCGAGTTTCAAAATGATTGTTGGCCGCGTGCGGCACCTATAGCTGAGGCGTAGCACCGGAGCATAGCACGGAAATGCAGTGTCGAGACACGGCCCGCAAGGTCTAGCTAGTCTACTTCCCGAAACAGACGAATGCACGTAAGTCACTACCTATCGCGTACATCGAACGTTTTTTTATTAAGTAATAGAGGTTTTAAGGTAAGCTTTTACGCCCCATCGGCATCAGTAAGTTGGCCTGGATAAACGGCTTATTAACGTTATATGCGTTATTCAAGCCTTTGCTCCAGGGCAAGATGGGTATGCTGCTAGAAAATTATGTTTATTTAATTAGTGTTAGTTTTTAGTGACAGGATATAGCGAACCGCCATGTGGCTACCAATTTCTCTTAATCGACCGTTGGTTTGGGTAGCATTAGCGGCGCTGCCAGCTTGTATCTGGTTAACCGATGCGATGTTACGCATGGTAGCTGCGAGCCTGGTTATTTTTGGGGTGTGGGATGTGTGGCGCCAAGTGCGTCAGCAGCGCCAGCGTTATCAACTGTCCCAAAGCGCAATTAACCTGGCAAGCGATGCGATAGTGGTCTGTGATGCCGATAATCGGATCATGGCCGTTAATCCAGCCTTTACAGAAATTACCGGCTATAACAGCCAGGAAATAGTGGGCCGCAAGCTGGAAACACTGGCCGCTCCTCGTCACGATAAAGTGTTTTATCAAAACTTTTGGAGCACGCTAAAAGCGACGGGACGCTGGGAAGGGGAAATGTGGAATCGCCGCAAACACGGCGATGAGTATCCTGAATGGTTAAAAGTACGCGCGGTTACCGATAAACAGGGCAATATTAGCCACTTTATTAGCTTGTTCACTGATATCTCAGCGCAAAAAGCCCGCGAACATGATTTGCGGCGCATTGGATACGAAGACCCACTCACCGGCTTGCCCAACCGTCGCCGCCTGCACGACTTAATGACATCTCGCTTGCGCCATTTACGCGCAGGCGAGAGTTTAGATATTGCTCTGATCGATATCGATGGTTTGAAGTCGGTTAACGACAGCCTGGGAGTCGAGCAAGGCGACCGCCTGCTGGCGTGTTTTGCCCAGCGGCTTGCAGGCTATGTCGCGGGTAGCGTGGTCGGGCGTTTGGGCGGTGATGAATTCATGGTTATCCGTACCACTACGTTTGATGATCACGACCCATGGATTGCATCACTGCGTGAGCATATGTGTCGGCCTTTTGAAGTGAGTGATCACCTGCTGCGTTTGGGCGTTACCATTGGCAGCTGCCGTGCTCCAGAAGATGGGCGTGATTCGGGGGTGCTTTTTCAGCGTTTGGAGTCGGCACTTTATAGTGCCAAACGATTAGGCCGTAACCATAGCCTGCGTTTTCGCCCGGCGCTGGATAAGCAGGATAACCCACAGCTTGCTCTGGTCAGTGACCTGCGTGCTGCGCTGATATCTGGCGATCAACTCGAGCTACATTACCAAACCCAGCACCACCCCGGCACCGGTGAGTTGTTGGGGATGGAGGCGCTATTACGCTGGCGCCATCCCTTGGATGGCATGATTTCACCGGGCGATTTTATCCCCTTGGCCGAACGCCATGGGTTAATGGCAGAACTGGGAAGCTGGGTAATTGAAAAGGCTTGCGCCCAGCAGGCCCATTGGCAACACAGCGGCATGTCAGGGTTGACCATCTGGATCAATATTTCTGCGCTGCAGCTCTTTCAGGGCGATTTGGAAACGCAGCTAAACACGTGCTTAAAACGCTACCAGCTGAAACCTTCACAGATTGGTTTGGAGCTAACCGAATCGGTGCTGCTGGATGAACGTGCAGGCGATATGGGGCCTCGATTAAAAGCCTTAAGTGATCAGGGCTACGCCATTGCCATCGATGACTTCGGAACCGGCTACTCGTCGCTTGGTTATCTTAAGCGGCTGCCGGTCGATAAAATCAAGCTGGATCGTGCGTTTATCCGAGAATTGCCCAATAGCAAAGCGGACGCCGCTATCGTCAAGGCGGTGCTCGCGATGGCCGAAGGTATGGGGCTTGACGTCGTCGCCGAAGGGGTCGAAACCCTGGAGCAGTGCCTGTTTCTGGTGGATGCGGGCTGCACTATCGTGCAAGGCTTCTATTTCGCCAGGCCGTTGCCTGCCGCTGAGCTGGAACAGCGCTGGGCACCGCCACTCCTTGCAGCGGCCGCGGTCTAGCCGCCTGGCGACTTGGAAAGGGCTTTAAAGGCATCTAACGCCCGCTGACGAGCTGCCTTATGCTCAACGATGGGCTCAGGGTAATCCAATTGGGTAAGCATATCGTGCGGCGGCGCATGACGTGCCCTAGCCGGCAATGTGCCAAGCTCAGGGAGCCAGCGAGCAATAAACTCCCCGTCTGGGTCAAAGCGTTTGGATTGGGTGGTAGGGTTAAAGATTCGAAAATAAGGTGCCGAGTCGGTGCCTGTTGACGCCGCCCATTGCCAGCCACCGTTATTAGCGCAAAACTCACCGTCTACCAGGTGGCGCATAAAAAACGCCTCGCCGCGTCGCCAATCGATCAGCAAATGCTTGCTCAAAAACATCGCTGTCACCATGCGTAGTCGGTTATGCATCCATCCCGTGGCGACCAACTGGCGCATCGCGGCATCCACCAGCGGGTAGCCTGTACGCCCTTCGCACCAGGCGTTAAAACCTGCGTCATCATCGCGCCAGGCAAGCTGTTGGGTATGCTTCTGGAACGGTTGATGGCGGCATAGCTCAGGAAAGCCTACCGCAACGTGCTGATAAAACTCGCGCCAGATAAGCTCGTTGACCCATGTGGTAAGCCCGGCATCGCCATCGGCCAAGTGTCCGCTGTTCTCGCTCATCACCGCTTGCATGCACTGGCGGTGCGATATCATCCCCAGTGCGAGGTAAGGTGAAAGCTCGCTGGTGCCGCATACACTTGGAATGTCGCGTTGCTGGCGGTAGTGGCGGCCACGAAAACGTAAAAACCGTGCCAGGTAATCGCCTGCTATTTCCGCTCCAGCAGGCCATTGTTGATGATCGACCGGTGTGTCATCGAGCCTGGAGAGACCTGGTAATGTATCGCTTTTAATCGGTAAGCGCTGTTGAGGTTCTGGCGTATCGCGTAAAGCCAGCTGTTCAGCACTGATCTGCTTATGCCAGGCCTTGGAAAAAGGTGTAAAAACACCGTAATAGTCGCCTTTGCCGGTTAGCAGCGTGCCGGGCGCGAACGCCACGCTGTCATGATATCCATGAGCGGTAATACCGGCTTCTTTAAAGGCGCCCAACACCGCGTTATCGCGCTGCTGTTCGTTTAACGGGTATTGGTAGTTAAAGTGCAGCTGTTTAACCGAATGCTCGCGGGCAATGTCGAGGAGCGCCTTGGGCGCCTCTCGATAGTGCCCGATGTCGCGGTGCAAGAGAGGAATGTTAAGCCCGTTAAGGGCATCTTTAACGGCCGCTACACCGCGCGCCCAAAAGTCGATCTTGTTAGCACCATGGTCGTGGGATTGCCACTGGGCCACGCTGCGAAGAAAGACGGCAATCACCGGGCCTTTAGTCGCTGCAGCGGCCAAGGCTGTGTTGTCATGAATGCGCAGATCGCTACGTAACCAAACTAATTGAACGTCCATGTTGCCTTCGGCGCGGTGAAAAACCATTTCAAAAACCATCTCCGTGCGGCCATTCATCTAACGACATTTAAAGCCCATCGCTGGCACAAGGGGTTAAATGGTCTATAAAACGCCAGACTCACGTAGCAGTGGGCGCAGGCGTGCAATGGCTTGGGGGAGCTCATCACCTAGCGTATGCACGGGGCTATCACGCAGCTCGCTATCACGCAGCCGGGCGACTTCACCGCAGATACCCAGTGGAACGCTAAGCGCCTCGGCTGCATTGGGTAGCGCCGTATGAATATAGCTATCGCTTTCTCGCTGGCCGCTCGCTAGCAGCACCATTGAGGCATGTAGCCGAGTCACCGCTTGGGGCAATGCTTCAAGAGGCAGCGTGTGATCAAACATCTGTATACGGTAACCCTGCTCGCTGGCCATCAAGGCGACGATCAATACCCATAGAGGGCCTTGATCGTCGGGCATGGCAGCCAGCAGCAGTAAAGGCCCACGCGTGGCCTGGTTCGCGTAATGAAGGCGTGTGCCCACTTGACTACGTAAAAAGGCTTCAAGTGTCCGTCGTGCCAAAATGTCTGGCTGAATCGTCCACTTGGCTTCCAGTGCCAGGATGACCGGCTGCCAGAGCTCGCTAACTGCTGTGCTTAGCGGGTACAGGGCCAGACTCTGATAATAAAGCGTCTCAAGCCTGGGTAAGTCGAGCGCTTCTATCGCCAACTGCAGTTGCTGACGCTGGCTAATCCAATCGCCGGCGTTGGGCGCGGGGGCTTCTACCGTTTCTGGCTGGTCAAGCAGGTCAACGACTTGGCTAACGGGAACGCCTCGGTTGAGCCACTGCAAAATACGTTCAATGCGGGTGATATCATCCTGGGCGTATAAGCGATGCCCTTTAGGTGTACGTTTAGGGCGAATCAAGCCGTAGCGACGCTCCCAGGCGCGCAGGGTGACCGAATTCACACCCGTTAAACGGGAGACTTCCCGGATCGGATAGAGCGGGGTGTCGGGTGGGTGGGTCGCCTTGATGCTCATGGGCGCCTGTGCCTCTTGGTTGTCTGAAGCCGCAGGATACAAAAGGCTATTTGCGTTCTCTGGGGCAGAAATGATTCACAATCCATGTTGTGTCGTTTGGAATAAACATAAGAAATAACGCGCTATCGTAGCTCTCTTTGTACAACTTGTCGCTATCAGGTACAACCTTTGTCTGTACAGGAGGTCTTGGTGAAACGTCAATTCGGGCCTAAGTGTGTGATGTTACAGGGGTGGCCGACTTGTTATGCTTCTATAGCCAAGGGTTATATTGCTATCAACTTCTACATAGATACTACCAAAGCTATCCTTGAGAATGTTTAGGTGCGGTTAGTGTATAGGTAGTGTACTTAACGCTACATTAGTGAGTAGTAAGCCAACCTGAGTGTTTGCCGTGCTGGGAATGGCCTGCTATGCCTGGGGAAGAAGCAAGCGCGTGGCTAGCGCGTATTTGCGCGGCGTCACAACAGGAGCAACACCATGCGTATATTAGTCACCGGAGGCAGCGGTTTTGTCGGAAAACGCCTTTGCGAAAAGCTGCAAGGCCAAGGACATACCGTACAAGTGGTATCAAGAGACCCGCAGAAAGCGCGTAAGCGGCTGCCTCGCGAGTGCGATATTTGCGCCAGCGTGCTTGATTTTTTAGCGGCGCCGCCCGAGGCAATCGTTAACCTCGCCGGTGAGCCGATTGCTGTTAAACGGTGGAGTGATGCGCAGAAAGAGACGCTTATTCAGTCACGCACCCACATGACTCACCAGCTCGTTACGCTATGTGAAGAGCTTCAGGCCAATGGGCAGCCCGTGCCCAAGGTTGTGGTAAGTGGCTCGGCCATGGGCTATTACGGTGATCAAGGTAGGCGTGTCGTTACCGAAGACACTACCGCGCACGATGAATTTGCCCACCGGCTATGCGTTAAGTGGGAGGCGGCCGCAAAGCCTGTTGAAGCGCTCGGCGTACGTTTGGCGCTTCTGCGAACGGGGCTGGTGCTGGATGCAGGAGGTGGAGCACTCCAGAAAATGCTGCCGCCGTTTAAGCTAGGGCTAGGCGGACGTTTTGGCAGCGGTGAGCAGTATATGCCCTGGATTCATCGCGAGGATCTGGTGGATGCGATTGTGTTCCTGCTGGAAAAAGAGGACCTTAATGGCGCCTTTAACGGCAGTGCACCGCATCCCACCACTAATGCCGAATTTTCCAAAACGCTAGCCAAACGGCTTAACCGCCCGGCCATACTCCCCGTGCCTGCCTTTGTCTTAAAAGCAGGCCTGGGGGAAATGTCTCGGCTGCTGCTAACCGGGGCTGACATGCGCCCGGCGCGCCTTATCGAGGCGGGGTTTGAGTTTCAGTACCCGACACTCGATAAGGCGCTGGCAGAGATATTAAGCCGAGATTGAGCGCTTAGGCGTTGGGGTCAACGGTAATCACGACCCGAACGGAGTCCAGCCGCAGGCGAGTATTTTCTATCGCCTCGCTCAGCGCCTGGCGCTCCTGCTTCAGGGCATCCAGCTCTTCAGCGCGTACCGAGGGGTTATGCTCGGCTAGCGCTGTTAGGCGGGCAAGCTCAGCATCCAATTGGGCGCGCATGCGCGTTTCAGCGGCCTCTACAATACTGGGCAGCTCACGTTCTGCCTCGCCTTCACCCTGAATAAGCAGCTCACGCAACTGATCGTGGCGGCTTTTAATTAAATCCCGCGCTAGCGATTTATTGACCTTTTGCAGGTTTTTGCCAAGCCCCGTGAACGAGATTTTGCTGGTCAGGTTGGCACCTGATTCATCCAGCAGAACGCGTACGGCGGTGGGCGGCAAGAAGCGGTTAAGGTGCAGTGACTTCGGCGCCGGACAGTGGGTGCGGAAGACAAGCTCTGCCATTAGCCGCCCACTGGGGATGGCCGTGTGACGCAGCAGTGCCAGGGCCGTGTTGCCCATGGTGCCGTCCAGAATACGCTCCATCATTTCGCGCAGCAGCGGATGCTCCCACGAAAGGCGTTGAATATCATCTCGCGCAAGCGCCTGGGCACGGCTATAGGTCGCAGTAAAGCCCTCTTCGCCTTTCACCAGGCCAGGCAGTCCGTCCAGCATATGCTGGCTGGGCTGCAAGTGAAGAAGCCCTTTGCCGATCTCCTGGCTATCCACGCCAAATACGTCCAGTGCGCGCTCTACATAACGTGGGAGTGTGGTATCTTCATCCAACTCACGTACAGCGCTAATCACCTCTTGGGCGCGTGCTGGCCTACAGGCGTTAAGCTCCAGCAATCGGTTGCGCCCGGCATCACGTTCGGCCAGCTTGGCGGTAAACATTTCCCGTGTTTCAACGATGATTTCGTCCAGCGTTTCATCGTCGAGAAGCGCATCGGCAAGTGCATCGCCAAAGGCCTCGTACAGGTCGCTACCGATGCCGTGGGGCGCGCTGAACGCGTCCATGCCTTCGTTATACCAGCGCAGCAGGCGCTCGCCGGGGCTGCCAATAAAGCTGGGCACGTGTAGCTCAATGGCGTGCTTCTGGCCGATACGGTCCAGACGGCCAATGCGCTGCTCCAGTTGGTCAGGATGCTGGGGCATATCGAACATGACCAAATGGCGGCAGAACTGGAAGTTACGACCTTCAGAGCCAATTTCCGAGCAAATGAGTACCTGTACGCCTTCTTCTTCATCGGCAAACGCGGCGGCGGCGCGGTCACGCTCAACCAGCGAAAGCCCTTCATGGAAGACCGGCGCCTGATAGCCGCCCAGCACGCGCAGCCCTTCAGCAAGCCCCTCGGCGGTTTCACGGTGGTGGGCAATGACCAATACTTTGTCATTGGCAAAGCCTGTTTCGCTATCGTCGCTGAGCTTATCCAGCAGCCAGTTAACCCGTGGGTCGATATGCCACCAGGCTTCACCGTTGAGCGGGTCGTTGCGCAGCTCACGGTACATGGCATCCGGGTAGATCAAGACATCCGGGTGATCCATGCCGGTTTCGATCAGCAGCTCGTCGAGGTAGTCGTCATCACGCTCCAGGCGGCGCAGCACGCGGCGATACGCGGAGGGTAGCTCAAGCGAGGAGAGGTGCAGGCGACGCTCGGGAAAGCCGCCAACATGACGGCGGCTATTGCGGAACATCACCCGCCCCGTGCCATGGCGGTCAAGCAAGGCGTCACGCAGTTGATGACGGGCCGCATCGTGCTGCTCTGTGCTGGCTTCCGCATTACACAGCGTTGCCAGCAGCGCCTGGCTGTCGCGGTCGTCGGCGACGGCATCTATTCGGGCGCGGGCGTCCGGCGTGGCAGGCAGTTCATCTAAAGCGTCAATGGCGCTGGCGACAGCGGTGTAGTGGCGCTCTTCGTCTTTGAAGCGCTCCAGGTCGTGATAGCGTTCGGCGTCCAGCAGGCGTAGGCGGGCAAAGTGGCTTTCAATACCCATTTGCTCAGGTGTGGCCGTTAACAGCAGCAGGCCAGGAATTTCAGCAGCGAGCTGCTCAACACATTGATAACCTGGGCCGCTGCCCTCGGCGCTCCAGTCCAGGTGGTGAGCTTCATCGACAATCAGCAGGTCAAAACGGCTGGCCAGCGCCTGGTCCTGGCGATGAATGTTGGCAAACAGCCAGCCTTGGCTTGCCAGCACTAGCTGGGCGCTCTCAAACGGGTTGGCGCTGCCATGGGCCTGGCTTTGATGCTCATCAAGCAGGCTGACATTCAGCGAGAAGCGGCGCAGAAGCTCCACCAGCCACTGGTGGGTCAGGCTGTCGGGCACCAAGATAAGCGCCCGCTCAATACGGCCGGTCAGCAGCAGGCGGTGCAGAATCAGTCCGGCTTCAATGGTTTTCCCCAGGCCTACTTCATCCGCCAGAAGCACGCGCGGTGCATGACGGCGAGCAACTTCGTCGGCGATATACAGCTGGTGCGGAATCAAATCGATGCGCGGCCCGGCAAAGCCCAGGGCGTTGTGCTGCTCGATGCGCTGGTGATGGTGCAGCGTCCGAAAGCGCAGATCAAACCAGTCGTTGCGGTCTACCTGGCCTGTCAGCAGGCGATCACGTGCCTGATCAAACTGCATGGTGTCAGCCAGCTTGGCTTCGGGAAGTTCGCGCGGCGTGCCTTCGCTGTCCTCACCGATATAGGTAATCAGGCCGTGAGACTCTTTGCTGCCATCAACGATCATCTGCCAGCCATCGGCCGACAGTACCCGATCGCCGCTGCCGAACATCACGCGGGTCAACGGCGCCTGGCGCGTGTTATAGGTTCGGGTTTCCTGGCTGGCACTGAACAAGATGGTAACGCTACGGAAGTCGCAGTTAAGCACGGTGCCAAGCCCAAGCTCGGCTTCGCCGTCGCTAATCCAGCGCTGGCCGGGTGAAAAATCGCTCATGATGCCTCGGGGAAGTCTACAAAAACGGGTCATACGCTGCCGAGGGCACGCCATCAGCAGCGGTAGGGCGGGGGATTCTAACGCAAAGGCGCCGGGGGATTAAGGTGTATCGGCGTCAATCTTCCAACCAGTGTTCAAGATGGGCACGGGTAAGCTCGCCAACGTGGATATCCAAGGTAGTGCCCTGGCCATCAAAAAGCACTGTAGTGGGTAGCCCGGGCGCTTCAAACAGGGCCATCAGCGTTTGGCCTGGGTCGCGCAGTGCATGGGTAAAATCCAACCCTTCTGCGTCCAAATAACGCACGATAGGCAACAAATCTTCCCCTTGGTTAACGACCGCGACGCTTACGCCTTCGCGCTGGGCAGCCTCTTCGAGTAATGGCATTTCGCGTCGGCAGGGTGGGCACCAGGTGGCCCAGAGGTTAACAATCACCCGGTCGCTGCCGTCTGCCAGGTCGGGCAGGTACACATCGGCGCCGTCCACGTTTTCCAGGTGGATTTCGGGTAATTGGCTGACGGCAGATGCGCTACCCAAGGGCGACAGGGATACCAGCATAAGCCATAGACCCGAGGCGCAGAGCAGAATGACGGTGCTCCCAAGTAACGCTGAAAGCCGCTTGCGAAGCGTCCAAGCGGACCATAGCAAGCCGGTCAATAATCCGCCGATGCCGTGGTATCCCGGTTGCCAGACTTTAAGTGCATCAAGCGGATTGGCACTATAGCTCTCCAGGTGAAGCGTAATGTGCGCGATACGCGCCCCGATTAACCAGGCAAGGATTAGTCCGGTGAACCAGCGATTTAACAGTGGCGGTGGTAGGCGCAGTAAGTAACGCGCCGACAGTAACACCAGCAGCGCACAGCCGATGGCGTATAACCTGGGTAATGAAATCAATAGCGGCCCAAGGGCAATGGCATTCATGGTCTTTCCGATAAGCAGGTACACTACGAGACCATACCACGTGAGTTGAAAATTACGGAGTCTGACTATGTCACAACCCGCCTTTGACGTGCTGCGCGCGCTGGCTATTGGTTCTCAGGCGTTGGGCCTGATCGTTATCATCACGCTGGAGACGCTATTGGAAAGTGCGGCACGGCCCTGGCAAGGACTCACCTTGGGCTTCATGTTAGCAGCGGCGCTAAGTATTGCGCTGGTGCGCGTGTACCGCCGTAATCGACAGCGTAAACAACAAGACCAGCGGCTTGGTAATAGCCGCCATGAGTAAAGGATGCAGGCGGTGGCTGGGTTGGCTAATGCTGTGCGTACTGCTCTTACAGATGGCGGTGCTTTAATGCCTGTAACGCTGGTTGTAGATACAGCGCGTCGTCGATAAACATCAAAGCAGCGTTAGAAAGCGTTGCTTGTGTTTTTAACGTTGTGGTTCCAGATTAGAGGAAGTTTCTGCGCGCTAGCGCAGGACGGGTTATCTCACTGGGAGCGACAAATAATATGATCAATAAGCGCGCATTAGCCACTGCCGTTGCGGCCTCTGCATTTGCCATAACGGGTGTGGCCCAGGCAGAAGTGAAAATTGGCTTCCTTGGTGGTTTTACCGGGGGAATTGAAAGTCTTACGCCGCCTATCTTTGAAGGGGCAAAGCTTGCCGTCCAGCAGGTTAACGACCAGGGCGGCATTCTGGATGGCCAAACGTTGGTAATGCCTTCGGGCGATA
Source organism: Halomonas sp. 111 (assembly GCF_052379685.1). NCBI lineage: Bacteria > Pseudomonadati > Pseudomonadota > Gammaproteobacteria > Oceanospirillales > Halomonadaceae > Halomonas > Halomonas sp. 111. Next base: position 68,066 of record NZ_JBQSYV010000014.1, on the reverse strand, counting down.
CCACCTGCGCCGATGCCTCGGCAGCCTCGAACGCGGCTGACCGCATGGTCAACTCTGAGCAGGTCACCGCGATTGTGGGGGCACTTTGCACCGGGGCGACGATTGCCGCAGCCAATAACGCGGCGATCCCGGGTGGGGTGGTGATGGTCTCGCCTGCCTCGACGGCGCCTGCGGTCTCTGAGCTGGATGACAACGATTTGGTCTTCCGTACGGTGCCTTCTGACGCGTTCCAGGGCGAGATCCTGGCCAAGCTGCTGCTTGATAAAGGTATTGACTACGTGGCGGTGACCTATGTCAATAATGACTACGGGCGCGGACTCTCGGATGCGTTCAGCGTAGCGTTTGAAGCCGGTGGCGGCAAGATTGCCGAAAACCTTGCCCATGAAGATAACCGCGCTGATTACCGTTCTGAATTGGGCTCGCTCTCTGCTGGTGGCGCCGATACGCTGGTGGTGCTGGCCTATGCCGACACCTCTGGTCAAACCGTGCTTCGCCAGGCGTATGAAAGCGGCATGTTTACCCAGTATGTGGGCGCTGACGGTATGGTCGGCGATAGCCTGGTCGAGGCGATTGGTGCAGACGTGCTGGACGGCATGATTGCCACGCGGCCAGGCAGCCCGGACCTGCCCGGTACGCCTATTTTCAACGAGGCCGCTGAAGCCGCAGGCTTTGACCCCAGCGCGGTGTTTGCCGCCCAAGCGTATGATGCCGCTTTCTTGCTGGCGCTGGCCATTGAGCAAAACGGCAGCGCCGAGCGTGAAGGGCTTTCCGAGGCGCTGCGCAGTGTTTCCAGTGCGCCGGGCGAAGTGATTCTACCGGGGGAGTGGGAGAAGGCCGTCGAGCTAATCGCAGCGGGCACCGAGATCAATTACGAAGGTGCCTCAGGCGCCCACGATTTTGATGAATACGGTGATGTGCCTGGCGTCGTCGTAGAAATGGTGATTGAAGATGGCCAATTTACCAGCAAAGGGCAGGTAGATTTATAAGCGTGTTAGCGAGGCCGTTTGATCAGGATCGATAAGTCGTTTAAGCCCCGGTGTTTTGCACCGGGGCTTTTTCGTAGGCAGGTTTTTAAGGAGGCCCTTGAGATAGTCCTTGAGACTGACCTTGAAACAGCCCTTGAGACTGACCTTGAAACAGCCCTTTGGACCGTTCGCCATCAACCGTGCTGGGTGATTTTTTCGGGCAGCAACCCTTTAGGCGCAAAGCGCAGCACCAGCGTTATCAACATGCCGATCACCAACACCCGTGCCTGCAGGGCGCGGCTATCCATATTGTTCGGTGCATCCCAGCCAAACGTGCTTTCACCTACGCTGACGATCAACTGCATCAAAAAGAGCGCCAACGGCTCCGACATAATCCAGATAATATACACCGCGACGGCACCGAAAATAGTACCCAGGTTATTACCCGGCCCGCCCAGTATCACCATCACCAACACCAAAAACGTGTGGTTAAGCGGCAGATAGCCTTGAGGATCAAACAGGCTGTTAAACGTCCCCAGTATGCCACCGCCAAGGCCCATCAAAATGCACCCCAGTACAAAGATCTCCAGGCGGCGCTTGTTGATGTCCTTGCCCATGGCGGCCGCCGAGACTTCGTTATCGCGTATTGCTCGAATCATGCGTCCCCAAGGCGCGTGATAGGCCCGGTGAAGTAGAAAGAAAATCACCGCAATCACCACGGCCGTGATCGACAGGTACAGTGCCCTTGAGAGCGTAAAGCCAAGCTCTGCCGGCCCGGGCGTTGGCCAGGGGAGCGGTGATACCGTGGCGGTGCCGCGTGTCAGCCAGTCGGAGTTTTTCAAAAACGCTTTAATAATTTCCGCAATGCCCAGCGTGGCAATCGCCAGATAGTCGCTGCGAAGCCCTAAGCAGATATGTCCAATCAGGTAGCCTACGCCGCCTGCCAAGGCGCCACCTACGATCCAGCCGGTCCAGGCAGGCAGGCCAAAACCGCCCACAAACCCTGCCTGTGCTTGAATTTGGCTGGTCACATCGCGCAGCAGGCTAATCACCACCAGATACAGCACGACCGCGAGCACCACGGCAATCAGGGTACGCAGCTTTTTGGGGACGCCCAGCCGGTCAAGCCGGGTGGCACCTACCACCACCAGTGTGGCTGCCAGGCCATAGAGCAGCACACGGCCCAGCTCGCCTGGCAGTTCGGTGCCCCAAAAGGCATCGTTGACGGGCACGCTAAACAGCATGGCGCAGAAACCGCCCAGCGCCACAAAGCCCATCACCCCGGCATTGAATTGCCCGGCATAGCCCCACTGAATGGTCAGGCCCAGGGCAAGAATGGCGTAACAGGCCGCCTCAACCAGCATGCGCGTACTGTAGGCGGCGCCCATTAAGCCATAAACCGCCAAAATGGCGATGAGGAGTGTGCCAAACAGCACTACTTCGCGGACAGGAAAGCGCCGCTCAGGTGTCGCGTCTTTAGGTGTATAAGCGGGGTTGCGGGTGTTGCTTGAATCGCTCATTAGATCACCTTGCCTTTAAAGAGGCCGGTAGGACGCCACACCAGAATGGCCACCAGAATGAAAAACGGCACCACAATTTTGTACTCGGTACCCACAAACGCCAGGTTAGAGGGAAGTTCCAGCCAGGCAGGGAAGCTGTCCTGGAAGGGGCGCAGCAGCATGTTCCAGTTAAACACCGCCAGGGTTTCAGCAAAGCCGACCACAAAACCGCCGGCAATCGCCCCGTAGGGGTGGCCGACCCCACCGACAATGGCGGCGGCGAAGATAGGCAGCAGCAGGAAAAAACTTAAATCGGGCTTGAACGTCACATCCAGGGCAAGCAGCGTGCCGGCAATCGCCGCCAGGCTGCCTGCAATGACCCACGTGATGGCCACAATCGTATTGGTATTGATGCCCGAGGCCTGGGCAAGCTCCGGATTATCCGACATTGCGCGCATCGCTTTACCCAGCCGTGAACGGTTTAAAAACAGATGCAGGGCAACGACGGCCACCAGGGTAATGACAAACAGGTAGATTTGCGGCTCGGTGATCACAATCGGCGCGCGCACCCCTTCAAACGGCACGGCAATGCGGAAAATTTCCTTGCGATCATCCACGTACAAACTCTGGCCGCCGGTGCCTGCAAACAGGCGAATAAGCCCCTGCAGCATCAGCGTGACGCCAAGAGAGCCAATGACCAACACGATGGGTTTAACGCCATGCGCGCGCAGTGGCTTATAAAATACCTTATCGATGCCGACCGCCAGTAGCGCCGTCAGCAGCATGGCAACAGGTAGCATCAAAAGTGCGCTAGGGATGCCCATGCTGGCGCCTGCGGCAGGAAATAGCGTGGTCAGCAAAAGCACCATAAAGGCACCAAAGGTCATCATGTCGGCATGCGCGAAGTGGGCAAAGCGCATGATGCTAAAAATCAACGTTACGCCAATCGCACCAATCGCGTAAATCGAGCCGGTAACGCTACCTGCGATCACCACGTTATTAATAAAAAAGATCAGTTCGTTCATCGTATTCCCTCGGGCTAGCCGCCCAAAAAGCTCTTGGCCACGTCTGGGTCGGCAAGCAGGGCTGCCCCGGTATCAGTAAAGCGGTTTTGGCCGGCAGCCAGGACAAAGCCCTTGTCGGCAATGGCAAGCGCCTGCCTGGCGTTTTGTTCGACCATTAAAATGCCTACGCCCGCCGCATTGATCTGCTTAACCCGGTCGAAAATCTCGTTCATGTAAAGGGGCGAAAGCCCGGCCGTGGGTTCATCAAGCAGCAGCAGGCTTGGCTCTGCCATCAGGGCGCGGCCCATGGCGACCATCTGACGCTGGCCGCCTGACAGCTCACCGGCGGGCTGATGGCGCTTCTCTACCAATGGCGGGAAAAACGCGTATACCTGCTCCAGCATGCGCTTGACGTTGTGGGGCTTGAGATAGGCGCCCATCTCCAGGTTTTCCTTAACGGTAAGGCTTGGGAAAATGTTTTTCTCCTGGGGGACAAAGCCCATTCCGCGCTCAACAAGTTTATTGGAGGCCAGGTTATGAATGGGCTCGCCGTTGAGCAGAATGTCGCCCTGACTAACGTTTAACAGTCCAAATACGGCTTTGAGCATGGTCGACTTGCCAGCGCCGTTGGGCCCTACAATAACGCCCACTTCATGGGCATAAAGTGACATGTTCACCCCGTTAAGGATGTTCATGGCGCCATAACCACCGTGCACATTACGTGCCTCAAGCAGTGGCGTCGTTGATGTTGTTAATGACATGGCAAAAGTATCTCGCTGCATCGCTTTTAAGCGGCTTGTTGTCGTTTATAGGGAGCGTTTGATCAGGCAGCGTCGGTGCCAAAGTAAGCTTCAATCACCTCTGGGTCATTTTGAATATCCTGAATATGCCCCTCGACCATCACGCTCCCTTGAGCCAGGACAATCACCGGGTCGCATAGCCGGGCAATCATGTCCATGTCGTGTTCGATCACTAAAAAGGTGTAACCCAAATCGCGATTCAAACGCTCAATATTGCTGATCAAGTCGCCCAGCAGGGTGCGGTTAACGCCTGCGGCAATTTCATCAAGCAGCACGACCTTGGCGTCCGTCATCATGGTGCGGCCAAGCTCTAACAGCTTTTTTTGCCCGCCAGACAGGTTGCCTGCCAGCTCATTGCGGACATGGTGCAGGCCGACAAACTCGATGACCTCAAGCGCACGTTTTCGGACCGCCGCTTCTTCTTCACGCACCCGTGCCGGTTTAAACCACGTGTTGAATAAGCTTTCTCCCGCCTGATGAGGCGGCACCATCATCAGATTTTCCAGCGCACTCATTTGGCTAAATTCATGGGCAATCTGGAAGGTGCGTAAAAGCCCCTTGTGGAAGCGTTGGTTGGCGCTGAGCGCGGTAATATCGTCACCGTCGAGAAATACATGGCCGCTATCCGGCGTCAGGGAACCAGCGATCAGATTAAACAGGGTCGATTTACCTGCCCCATTAGGGCCGATCATGCCGGTAATTGAGCCTTTCTCGACGCGAATGGAGCAGTTGTTAATCACCTGTAATCCACCAAACGCCTTGTTCACCTGCTGTACTTCAATAAGAGGATGCATAGTGCCCTCGTGATGTAGGCGACCATTGGGTCGTCTGTGTTGTTATTGTAGGGCGCTGATCAGCGCGGTTTTTGGCGTCGTTGGCTAAGCGCAAAGAGGCCGACCAGTAGCAGGGCGCCAAGCGCAGGAATCATATAGCCCTCAACCTGAGGAATAGTGCGTAAAAAGACAAACGCCACTGCGGTAGGGGCAACAAAACGCACTAGAAACCGCCAGCTAATAAACCAGCCATGGGTAGTATCCAGCTCTTTCATCACTTCGCTTTGGGTGAGCACCCAGCCCGCGAATAGCGCAATCATCAGGCCACCCAGCGGCATAAAGATATTGGTCAATAGTTCGATAACATCAAAGGCGCTGCGGCCAAATAGATGGTGGAAAAGACTGTCTTCTGCGCCGATGTTAAAGCTTGCGACGGTGAGCAGTCCCGTTGCCCAAGCCGCCACCACCACGATGATGACTGCCTGGGGCCGGGTAAGGTTGAAGCGCTCGACCAGAAAAGCGGCCACGGGCTCGATAAGTGAGATAGAGGAACTAATCGCAGCCCCCAGCACTAAAATAAAGAAGACGCCGCCGATTAGCGCCCCCAGCGGCATTTCAGCGAAGGCAAGGGGCAGCGTCACAAACATCAGCCCTGGACCCTGGCCGGTTTCAAGCCCTGCCCCAAATACCAGCGCGAAAATCGCTAGCCCTGCCACCATGGCAATCGCCGTATCCACTATGGCCACGCCAATGGCGGTGCGCGTAAGAGAGGCATCGCCGGGCATATAGGCGCCGTAGGCCATAATAGCGCCCATCCCCAGGCTTAGCGTAAAGAAGGACTGCCCCACGGCCTGTAGCCAGCCCTCAAGGCTCAGGTCCGCGATGTTAAAGGTCAACAGAAAGCGCGCCGCCGCACGTATATCGCCATTCATCACACTGTAAGCAAGCACTACCGCCAGAATAATGCACAGCGCAGGCATCATAATGCGCAGGCCCGTCTCAATTCCTCGGTGAACGCCCATGCTGACGATGAGTGCAGACGCCGCAATGAACAGCGTGTGATACAGCGTCATAAGGGAAGGGGACGCCAGCAGTGCGTCAAAACTCGCCGCCATCGTTTGCGCGTCGGCACCCACAAGCGAGCCGGTCAGCATCAGCCCGGTGTAGTGCAGTGCCCAGCCAGCGATGACCGAGTAAAAGCTTAAAATCAAAAAAGCCGAAGCCGCGCCCAGCCAGCCGATTAACTCCCAGGCGCGCGAGGCTTTGTGCGTTTTGGTTAAGTGCCGCATGCCCATAATAGGGCTCTGACGGCTGGTGCGGCCCAGCATGGTCTCGGCGATCAGGATAGGAGTGCCGACGGCCAAAATGGTGGCGGCATACACCAGGATAAACGCCCCGCCACCGTTTTCACCGGTTAAATACGGGAAACGCCAAAGATTGCCCAAGCCCACGGCGGAGCCTACCGCCGCCAGTAAAAAAGTACCCTTGTGCGTCCAGACGTTGTGTCCACTCATGTACAGAGTGTTCCTGTGCAAGTGATAGGCAAAGATCGGTATCCAAATGCCTGTATGTATTGCAGTTTGGCAGAAAGCTTTGGCGTCGCCAGTTGTAAGCTACTGTGCGGTAGAATGCGTGCGCTTTCCAGCGCCTTGGCGTTTAGGCTGCGTTTATTGGTGCACTTGGCGGGGCTTTAAAAAAGAGTAGCGGAGGTAGCCGCGGGGCAATGAATGGCGCAAACGTTTGCAAAGAGCGCCCCAGATACAAGGAAGCCCGCACGGTGGCGGGCTTTCGGTCTTGCTAGAGCGCGTTGAGCGTTTGCTCAGCTGACTTATTTCTTGCCAGCGCGCTTACGCTCGTTCTCTGTCAGGTGCTTCTTGCGCAGGCGGATGTGCGTCGGCGTGACTTCCACCAGCTCATCGGAATCCAGGAATTCAATGGCCTGTTCCAGCGTGAACTTGATCGGCGGCGTCAGTACGATGTTTTCATCGTTACCGGTGGAGCGCATGTTATCGAGCTTTTTACCCTTGGTCGGGTTAACCACCATGTCGTTGGCACGGTTGTTAATACCGATCAGCATGCCTTCGTAGACTTCGGTAGCGTGATCGATGATCAGCTTGCCACGCTCTTGCAGCGCGTAAAGGGCATAGGCCAGCGCTTTACCGCCCACCATAGAGACCAGAACGCCGTTACGACGTTCGATAGACGCATCGGGCTTCAGCGGACCGTAGTGGTCAAAGCGGCTGGTCAAGATGCCGGTGCCGGATGTCAGGGTCAGGAACTGACCACGGAAACCGATCAAACCACGTGCAGGAATGATGAAGTCCAAGCGAACACGGCCTTTACCATCCGGATTCATGTTAGTCAGTTCACCCTTACGATAGCCAAGCTCTTCCATGATCGAGCCCTGGTGCTGCTCTTCACAGTCAATGATGACTTCTTCGTAGGGCTCCTGCTTAATGCCGTCGATCTCTTTGATGATAACTTCGGGGCGGCCAACGGCCAGCTCAAAGCCTTCACGACGCATGGTTTCGATCAGTACCGACAAGTGAAGCTCGCCGCGCCCGGAAACCTTGAATTTTTCAGGGGTGTCGCCCTGTTCAACGCGCAGTGCCACGTTGTGAATCAGCTCTTGATCAAGACGATCCTTGATATTACGGCTGGTGACGTACTTGCCTTCTTTGCCGGCGAACGGCGAGTCATTGACCTGGAAGGTCATGGACACGGTTGGCTCATCAACGGAAAGCGGCGGCAGGGCTTCAACGGCACTGTTGTCGCACAGCGTATCGGAAATCGCCAGATCTTCGATACCGGTGATACAAACGATGTCACCTGCGGTCGCTTCGGTCGTTTGTACACGCTCCAGGCCCATGTGCGTCATGACCTGGCCGACTTTACCTTTGCGGGTAGCGCCTTCCTTAGTGATGACGGTGATCTGTTGGCCCGGCTTGACACTGCCGCGCTTGATGCGGCCAAGACCGATAACACCCACGTAGCTGTTGTAATCCAGTGCGGAAATCTGCATCTGGAAGGGACCGTCGACTTCAACTTGCGGCGGCTTAACGATATCTACAATCGCCTGGAACATGGGGTCCATGTTCTCGGCAAGTGCGTCAGGCTCCATGCCGGCAATGCCGTTGAGTGCTGAGCAGTAGATGATTGGGAAGTCGAGCTGCTCGTCGGTGGCACCCAAGTTGTCAAACAGATCGAAAATCTGGTCGATAACCCAGTCAGGGCGTGCGCCAGGGCGGTCAATCTTGTTCACCACGACGATCGGCTGGAGGCCTTGAGAGAACGCTTTTTGAGTCACAAAGCGGGTTTGCGGCATCGGGCCATCAACCGCGTCAACCAGCAGTAGCACTGAATCCACCATGGACATAACGCGCTCTACTTCACCACCGAAGTCAGCGTGCCCAGGGGTGTCAACGATGTTGATGTGGTAGCCCGTACCATTGCCATCTTGCCACTGAATGGCTGTGTTTTTGGCCAGGATCGTAATGCCGCGCTCTTTCTCCTGGTCATTGGAGTCCATAACCCGCTCTTGGGCTTCGGCCTTGCGGTCTAGTGTGCCCGATTGACTTAACAGCTTGTCTACCAAGGTAGTTTTGCCGTGGTCAACGTGGGCGATGATGGCAATGTTACGAAGATTCTCGATCACGACGCGATCCTGCTGGGAAAATAGGGCGGCATTATAGGGTCTCGGTATGGTCGACTACCAGCCTTGTCTCAAATAAAGCGTTAAGTCAATAACCCAAACGCGGCAGTTTTCGCCTCCTACGTGCATCCGTTAAGATAGGCGTTTTCCCAGTTGGGGCAAGCACATGACCATCGGTAACCTGGTGCGTTTGTTGAGCGATGGCAATGTTCACTCTGGTGAACAATTAGGCGAAACGCTGGGCGTTTCGCGGGCTGCTGTATGGAAACAGCTAAAAAAATTGGAAGCCTTGGGCGTGGAATTGGTGGCGGTCAAAGGGAGGGGCTATCGATTAGCCCACCGCCTTGAGCCATTGGAAGGTGCCCGAATTGTTGAGCACCTGCCTGCTCAGGCACGCCATTTGTTGACACGATTATTTGTCGAAGACCAGTTGCCTTCAAGCAATGAGTATCTGCGTCAGCGATTTAATCAGGGTGCGGGGCATGGCGAAGTGTGCCTGGTTGAACTCCAAACCGCCGGTCGTGGTCGCCGTGGGCGCGTATGGACAACCCCGTGGGGGCAAAGTTTGATGCTCTCGTTGGGCTGGCGCTTTGACGCGGGGGTAGCCTCGCTTGAAGGGTTAAGCCTTGCGGTAGGCGTGGTTGTGTCTCAGGTGCTTGAGCAACTGGGCGCTGCGCCTAAGCTAAAATGGCCCAATGATATTCTGATGGTGGATGCAGGCGACGAGCTGGGCAAGCTGGCTGGCATATTGATTGAGGTGACGGGCGATGCGGCGGGGCCTTGCGAGGTTGTGATTGGCATGGGCATGAACCTGTCGTTAACCGAGTCTCAGCGCGCCGCCATTGATCAGCCGGTAGCTGCGCTGTTTGATGTGCATGCCGGGCATACGCGAAATCAGTTGGCGTCAGATGTTGTGGCGGGGCTTCTGAGCATGCTGGCAGATTTTGAGCACGTCGGTTTTGCCGCATGGCGCGATGAGTGGAATGCGCGCCATGCGTATGTAGGCGCGCCGGTACGCATCATTCAAGGGGAGCGCGTCAGCGATGCGATCGCAGGCGACGTCGATAACAGCGGTAACTTATGGGTTACTGAAAACGGTCACTCGCGGCGCTTGGCAGGCGGTGAGATCAGCGTACGCAGGCGCTTATGATTCTGGATTTGGATATCGGTAATACCTTGTCGAAATGGCGGCTCAAGGATGCCGAAAGTAGTGAAATACGCTCGCGCGGTGCTGTCTGGACGCGCGAAGAGTGGCGCCCAGGGGCGGATATTCCAGACCTTGATGTGGTTGAGGCCGTACGTATTTCAAGCGTTGCCCGGGCCGCTGTGTTGGAGGAGACGGTGACGCTGCTGCGCCACAAGGTGCGCCATGTCTATGTGGCGCACTCAACACCTGAAGCGTTGGGCGTTGTTAACGGCTATGAGGAGCCCTCTCGGTTGGGGGTCGACCGATGGATGGGAGCGCTTGCCGGGTACCAACTGGCCGGAGGCTGCTGTGCGGTCGACTGTGGTAGTGCAATCACTATTGATTTTGTGCTGCCTGGTGGTATGCACCTGGGGGGCTTTATTATCCCGGGACTGCGGCTAATGAAAGAGAGCTTAAAGCTGGGTACCCGCAATGTCGCGATTGATCCTGAAAGCGAGGCGGACGCTTTGCTGGAGCCTGGGCGTCGCACCGTCGATGCGGTTAATCACGGGATTTATATGGCGGCTGTTAGCGCGATTAACCGTATTTATAGCGAAGTGTGCGATCAGCAGGGCATTGCGCTACCCGTGCTGTTAACAGGCGGCGATGCACGCGTGGTTTCTCGAGGCGTGCAGGTGCCTCACGCGGTATGGCCTGATATGGTGTATGGGGGACTTGAGGCCAGTTTTCCGCTTACCTTCACTGAACGAGCAGGAAAAATGGCCGGTGCGCCGCGTGTGCCTGAGCCTGTATCGTTAGAAAAAATTCGCGCAGGGCTTGCATTCTCTATGCTGCTTTGACAGAATGCAGCGCGTTCCAAGGCAGCTAACAGATGCGCTAGCATCGCAAGCTACGATAAATTAAGTAAATATCTAGCTTGACAGTGTTTTGGAGGCTGGCATAATGTGCCGCCAACGCTGGAGAGATTCCCGAGTGGCCAAAGGGAGCAGACTGTAAATCTGCCGCGAAAGCTTCGAAGGTTCGAATCCTTCTCTCTCCACCAGATTTAAGCAGCAGCGACGTTTGTCGGTGTTGTGGGATGAAAGCCGGTAGAGGGCATTGTCTATCGTTCGGCGTGCAGCGGCTTGTAATCCATGCAGCAGTTACGCGGGCGTAGTTCAACGGTAGAACCTCAGCCTTCCAAGCTGATGGTGCGGGTTCGATTCCCGCCGCCCGCTCCAGTTGATGTGATTTGGCTCATGTAGCTCAGGGGTAGAGCACACCCTTGGTAAGGGTGAGGTCGACGGTTCAATTCCGTCCATGAGCTCCATATTTTGAGAAAAGCGAGCGAAGCTCGCTTTTTTTGTTTCTGAGTTCGTCTCTGTTTGTAGAGCGCTGCATGTTTTGAGTGTTCGATGCAGAGTGGGGTTGTCAGGTGGTTATTTCTCCGCTATCATGGCGCCCGCTGTTGTGTAGGCTTTTCTTTGCCTGTGCAGCGATGATAGGCCAGTGGCTCAATTGGCAGAGCAGCGGTCTCCAAAACCGCAGGTTGGGGGTTCGAGTCCCTCCTGGCCTGCCAACCTTCCCCAGGTTGGCATGTTTTTTTTCAGAATTCCTTTATTGTAGCCGCATCCCAAGGAGTCTCGTTTTATGAAGCCTGGTTCTGTAAAGCACGGTACCGAGGTGCAGCAGGCGCGCCATGACGGGCTTAAGTGGGCTGTGGTTGCAGCGCTGCTTGTCGTTGCTGTCGTTGGTAATACCTATTTCGCCGATATTGGCTTGCTCTACCGCGTATTAGGTGTGGTGGTGTTGTGTGTGCTTGCAGGTTTTATCGCACTTACCACTACTAAAGGTCGCGACTTAACAGAGCTTGCCGTAAGCGCCAAGAAAGAGATTCAGCGCGTTGTATGGCCGACCCGTCCCGAGACTATTCAAACCACTGCGATTGTTCTGGTGGCGGTTCTCGTGGTGGGGTTGATGCTGTGGTTGATTGACACTCTTCTTGGCTGGGCAATGTCCGGCGTCATTGGTTAGGAGTTTTCATGTCCAAACGTTGGTACGTCGTCCACGCCTATTCCGGTTTTGAGAAGCATGTTATGCGCTCACTGATTGAGCGCGTAAAAATGTACGGTATGGAAGATCGTTTTGGCGAAATTCTGGTGCCGACGGAAGAAGTCGTGGAAATGCGCGACGGCAAACGCCGCAAGAGTGAGCGTAAATTCTATCCCGGCTATGTATTAGTCGAGATGGAGATGGCCGATGAGACATGGCATCTCGTTAATGAGACTCCGCGCGTTATGGGCTTCATTGGCGGAACGAAAGAGAAGCCGGCTGCAATCACGACCCGTGAAGCGGACGCTATTTTGCGTCGCGTTAAAGACGGGACCGATAAGCCGCGGCCCAAGACAATGTTTGAGCCGGGCCAGTCGGTACGTGTTATCGATGGTCCTTTTGCCGACTTCAACGGTTTGGTTGAAGAAGTCAACTACGACAAGAGCCGTTTGCAGGTCAGTGTATTGATCTTTGGGCGTGCAACACCTGTCGAACTTGAGTTTTCTCAGGTCGAGAAAGAGTAAGGCGCAGGTTAAGAAAACGTCGTAAATTCGTAAGAGGCAGCCGTTGGCTGTCTCGCTAGTCCCGGGGAGCCGCAAGGCGCTATTACCCAATTGGAGTATTTACCATGGCCAAGAAAGTCCAGGCTTATATCAAGCTGCAGGTAGCTGCAGGTAAAGCCAATCCAAGTCCGCCCGTAGGCCCAGCACTGGGTCAGCACGGTGTGAACATCATGGAATTTTGTAAGGCGTTTAACGCAGCGACTCAAGAGATTGAGCCGGGTCTGCCAACGCCTGTCGTGATCACTGTCTACTCTGACCGTAGCTTCACGTTCGTTACCAAAACACCGCCTGCTGCCGTGCTGCTGAAAAAAGCCGCTGGTATCAAGTCGGGTTCTGGTGAGCCGAACAAGAAGAAGGTCGGTACCGTGACGCGCGAGCAGATTGAAGAGATCGCCAAAACCAAGGAGCCTGATCTGACGGCTTCTGATCTCGATGCCGCCGTACGTACTATCGCAGGCAGCGCTCGTAGCATGGGCCTTAACGTGGAGGGTCTCTGATCATGGCTAAACTGTCTAAGCGCGCGAAGGTAATTCGCGAGAAAGTAGATGCCAGCAAGACGTACTCTCTGGAAGAGGCGGTCGCACTGCTTTCTGAGCTGTCTACTGTTAAGTTCAATGAGTCTGTTGATGTCGCGATCAACCTGGGTGTTGATCCGCGTAAATCTGACCAGGTCGTTCGTGGCGCAACTGTCATGCCTAACGGTACTGGTAAAGATGTACGCGTAGCGGTCTTCACTCAAGGTGCTAACGCCGATGCTGCTAAAGAAGCAGGCGCTGACATCGTGGGTATGGATGAGCTGGCTGAGCAAGTGAAGAAAGGCGTGATGGATTTTGACGTCGTTATCGCTTCTCCGGACGCTATGCGCGTTGTTGGTCAGTTGGGCCAGATTCTTGGTCCGCGCGGCCTGATGCCGAACCCGAAAGTCGGCACCGTAACGCCTGACGTTGCAACCGCAGTTAAGAACGCCAAGGCCGGTCAGGTACGTTTCCGTACTGACAAAAACGGTATTATTCACACGACACTGGGTAAAGTGACGTTTGATGCTGCGTCTGTTCAAGGCAACCTGGAAGCGCTGGTTGCTGACCTTAAGAGGCTCAAGCCGAGCTCTTCTAAAGGTATTTACTTTAAGAAAGTCACCCTGTCCACTACCATGGGCCCAGGTCTGACTATCGACCACTCTGCGTTGGTATAAGCAGACCGTCGACAGGTTTAAGTAAGAACCGAGCAAGAACTTTGCGGTCCTCTGGTTAGGTAAGCCTACTGGAGCACCGTCAAAGACCGCAGGTGCCGCGTTGGATGTTTTTATCTCAGCGCGGCTTAATTGCCTAAAGCGCCTGCGCAGATGGTGTGGCCGCCAGTTGGTTGAAGCTTTTTAGCGACATTGCTTTCTGGTGAGCACCATCCCCTAAGGCTTCCAGTGCTGGTTAGAGTAGGCCTGGAAGAGATGGTAACCTCCGGCGCCTTAAAAAGGCTCCGGCACGAAGGAGTGATCACTGTGCCACTAGCACTTGAAGGCAAGAAAGCGATTGTTGCCGAGGTCAGTGAAGCGGCCAAGGGCGCACTCTCCGTCGTAGTTGCCGATTCTCGCGGTGTCACGGTCGGTAAAATGACCGATCTGCGCAAGCAGGCACGTGAGAATGGTGTAGAGCTGCGTGTTGTTCGTAACACGCTGGCTCGCCGCGCCCTCGAGGGCACTCAGTGGGAGTGTCTGAACGAGAGCTTTGTTGGTCCGACTCTGTTGGCTTTCTCTACTGATCATCCGGGCGCTGCCGCTCGTTTGTTCAAGGATTTTGCTAAAACTGAGCAGAACTTCGAAGTGAAGGCGTTGGCCTACGAAGGCGAACTGATCCCGGCTGCTGACATCGACCGTCTGGCAACCCTACCGACTTACAACGAAGCAATTGCCAAGTTGATGTCGGTAATGAAAGAAGCCTCCGCTGGCAAGCTGGTTCGTACCCTGGCCGCTCTGCGCGATCAGAAGCAAGAAGAAGCTGCGTAAGCAGACCTTTTTGCAGGCAGCGTGAACGCTATGTCGGTTGCGTTGCCTGAACCGAGCAATGAATCCCGAGTTCTCGGCCGACCGAGACTCCCGCAAAGTTAGGAATGAAAAATGGCACTGTCTAAAGACGATATCATCAATGCTGTAGCCGACATGTCCGTAATGGAAGTTGTTGAGCTGATCGAAGCAATGGAAGAGAAATTCGGCGTATCAGCTGCTGCAGCTGTTATGGCTGGCCCGGCTGCTGGCGGCGAAGCTGCTGCAGAAGAGCAAACTGAGTTTGACCTGGTTCTGACCGCTGCTGGTGACAAGAAAGTTAACGTCATCAAAGCAGTTCGCGAAATCACTGGTCTTGGCCTGAAAGAAGCTAAAGGCGCTGTTGACGGCGCTCCGGCAACGATCAAAGAAGCCATGTCCAAAGACGACGCAGAAGCAGCAAAAGCGAAGCTGGAAGAAGCGGGCGCAAGCGTCGAGCTCAAGTAATTCTTGTGCTGACGGCTTTACGCGCTGCGTAAGCTTCCACGGCTGGCGGCGGGTTTTCCCGCTGCCGGCCTTTTTCTGTTGCAACGTTAAGGTTGCAACAGAAACACAGTAATACCGTTGTTGTAATACTGTTATCGATCAAGATTTTCGACGGCGAGCTACCGGTTTAGGAGCTTGCTGTCTGCGTCTGACACGCCCGCGCAGGGCAGCGATGACCACGCATCGGTCACCCATGGTGAACAAGCTGGGGAATACAGATGGCTTACTCATATACTGAGAAAAAACGCATCCGCAAGGATTTCGGCAAACTGCCCCAAGTGATGGATGTGCCTTACTTGCTGGCCATCCAGCTTGATTCCTATTACGACTTTCTCCAGCAAGATCGTTCGCCTGATGAGCGTCACGAAGTTGGCCTGCATGCGGCGTTCAAGTCCGTTTTCCCGATCGAGAGTTTCTCGGGCAACGCGGCACTTGAGTACGTTAGCTATCGCTTTGGTACGCCGGCGTTCGATGTTAAGGAGTGTCAGCTGCGTGGCGTGACCTATTCCGCCCCGCTGCGCGTCAAGGTTCGCTTGATCATTTATGATCGCGATTCCTCGAACAAGGCAATCAAGGATATTAAAGAGCAAGAAGTCTACATGGGGGAAATCCCCTTGATGACTGAGAACGGTACCTTTGTTATCAATGGTACTGAGCGGGTTATCGTTTCCCAGCTCCACCGCTCTCCCGGTGTGTTCTTCGATCACGACAAAGGCAAGAGCCACTCTTCTGGTAAGTTGCTCTACTCTGCTCGCGTAATTCCTTACCGTGGTTCCTGGTTGGACTTCGAGTTCGACCCCAAAGACAACGTGTTTGTACGTATTGACCGTCGCCGTAAACTGCCGGCCTCGGTGCTGATGCGTGCGTTAGGCATGAGTACTGAAGAAATCCTTGGTGAGTTCTTCGAAACCAGCGTTTTCCACATCGAGAAGTCTGGCTTCTCCGTGGAGCTGGTACCCTCGCGTCTGCGCGGCGAAACCGCCACCTTTGATATCAAGGATGGCAACGGCGACATCATTGTTGAAGAAGGTCGTCGGATTACTCAGAAGCACATTCGTCAGCTTGAAAAAGCCGGCCTTGAGCGTCTGGAAGTACCGATGGAATACCTGTTCGGTAAAACGCTGGCCAAGGATCAGATTGACACCAAAACCGGTGAGTTGATCTGCCCGTGCAACACCGAAATTACCCCTGAAGTGCTTGAGCGCATGGCGCAAGGCAGCATCAAGCGCATTGAAACGCTTTACACCAACGACCTCGACTGCGGCTCGTTCATTTCCGACACCTTAAAGTTGGATACGACTGGCTCCGCACTTGAAGCGCTCGTTGAAATTTATCGCATGATGCGTCCCGGCGAGCCGCCCACAAAAGAGTCTGCCGAGACGTTGTTTAACAACCTGTTCTTCTCTGAGGACCGCTACGACCTGTCGGGCGTAGGCCGCATGAAGTTCAACCGTCGCCTGCGTCGTGAATCCGATACTGGTTCCGGCGTACTGGATCGCAAGGACATCCTCGATGTGCTGCGCGAGCTGATCAATATCCGTAACGGCTTTGGTGACGTTGATGATATCGATCACCTGGGTAACCGTCGTATTCGCTGTGTGGGCGAAATGGCCGAGAACCAGTTCCGTGTCGGCCTGGTACGCGTTGAGCGTGCGGTAAAAGAGCGTCTTTCCATGGCGGAAAGCGAAGGCCTGATGCCCCAGGACTTGATCAACGCCAAGCCAGTTGCAGCGGCGGTGAAAGAGTTCTTCGGTTCAAGCCAGCTGTCCCAGTTCATGGACCAGAACAACCCACTTTCGGAAGTTACCCACAAGCGTCGTGTGTCTGCACTCGGCCCGGGTGGTTTGACCCGTGAGCGCGCTGGCTTTGAAGTACGTGACGTACACGCCACGCACTACGGCCGTTTATGCCCGATCGAAACACCTGAAGGACCGAACATCGGTCTGATCAACTCGCTGGCCACCTACAGCCACACCAACAGCTACGGCTTCCTCGAAACGCCGTACCGTAAGGTGAATGCGGGTCAGGTAACTGACGATATTGTGCACCTCTCTGCTATTGAAGAGGGCGACTACATCATCGCTCAGGCTTCTGCAGCGGTAGATGAGTCCAATAAGCTTTCTGACGACCTGGTTCAGGTGCGTCACCGTGGTGAAACCACCTTTATGCGTCCTGAGCAAGTGACGCTGATGGACGTTTCTCCTCGCCAGGTCGTGTCGGTGGCGGCTGCCCTGATTCCGTTCCTGGAGCACGATGATGCTAACCGCGCCTTGATGGGTGCGAACATGCAGCGTCAGGCCGTTCCTACTCTGCGTGCTGACAAGCCGCTGGTGGGTACCGGCATGGAGCGTTTCGTTGCGCGTGACTCTGGCGTATGTGCCGTAGCGCGTCGTGGCGGCGTTATCGACTCGGTAGATGCGCGTCGTGTGGTAGTACGGGTTAGCGAAGATGAGATCATCGGTGGTGAAGCCGGCGTTGATATCTACAATCTGACCAAGTACACCCGCTCGAACCAGAACACCTGTATGAACCAGCGCCCCATTGTGCGTCCTGGCGACAGCGTTGCACGTGGCGATATTCTGGCTGACGGCCCGTCTGTTGACATGGGTGACCTGGCACTGGGTCAGAACATGCGCATCGCGTTCATGCCCTGGAACGGCTACAACTTCGAGGACTCCATTCTGCTCTCTGAGCGGGTCGTTCAAGAAGACCGTTTCACCACGATCCACATTCAGGAACTGACCTGTGTGTCTCGCGACACCAAGCTAGGGCCGGAAGAGATCACCTCTGATATTCCCAATGTCGGTGAGTCCGCGCTGGGTAAATTGGACGAGGCGGGCGTCGTGTACATCGGTGCTGAAGTTGGCCCGGGCGACATTCTGGTCGGTAAGGTAACGCCGAAGGGTGAAACCCAGCTGACGCCAGAAGAGAAGCTGCTGCGTGCGATCTTCGGTGAGAAAGCGTCTGACGTAAAAGATACCTCCCTGCGTGCTCCTACGGGCATGAAAGGTACGGTTATCGACGTTCAGGTGTTCACTCGCGACGGCGTTGAAAAAGATTCACGTGCGCTCTCCATCGAGCAAATGCAGCTGGATGAAGTGCGTAAGGACCTGCAGGAAACCTACCGTATTGCTGAAGACGCAACGTTTGAGCGTCTGCAGCGTACGCTGGATGGCCAAGCGGTTAACGGCGGTCCGAACCTCAAGAAAGGCGACGTGCTGGACGAGGCTTACCTCGACGAGCTGCCGCGTCAGCAGTGGTTCAAGCTGCGCATGCAGGATGAGGCTTACAACGAGCTTCTGGCACAGGCCGACGAGCAGTTGGAAAACCGTCGTAAAGAGATGGACGAGCGTTTTGAAGACAAGAAACGCAAGCTGACTCAGGGCGATGACCTGGCGCCTGGCGTGCTCAAAATCGTCAAGGTTTACATGGCGGTCAAGCGCCGTATCCAGCCAGGCGACAAGATGGCAGGTCGCCACGGTAACAAGGGTGTTATCTCCGCGATTATGCCGATCGAAGACATGCCGTTCGATGAGAAGGGCGAGCCGGTCGATGTGGTACTTAACCCCTTGGGTGTACCGTCGCGTATGAACGTGGGTCAGATTCTTGAAACTCACCTGGGAATGGCAGCGCGTGGTTTGGGTGTCAAAATCGACGCTATGCTACGTGATGCGCGCGGCCAGCAGGTTGCCGAGATCCGTGACTTCCTTGGCCAGGTATACAACACGCCGGGTGCGCGCCTTGAAGATCTGGATTCGCTCAGTGATGACGAAGTTATCGCGCTGGCGAAAAACCTGAAAGGCGGTGTCCCCATGGCCACGCCGGTATTTGATGGTGCCGAAGAGCACGAAATCAAACACTTGCTGAAGCTTGCTGACATCCCTGAGTCTGGCCAAATGGTGCTGCACGATGGCCGTACCGGTGATGCGTTTGATCGCCCGGTCACCGTCGGCTACATGTACATGCTGAAACTGAACCACTTGGTAGACGACAAGATGCACGCTCGTTCTACCGGCTCTTACTCGCTGGTTACCCAGCAGCCCTTGGGTGGTAAAGCACAGTTCGGTGGTCAGCGCTTTGGTGAGATGGAAGTGTGGGCGCTGGAAGCCTATGGCGCGGCCTACACCCTGCAAGAGATGCTCACCGTCAAATCGGACGACGTCGAAGGCCGCACCAAGATGTACAAAAACATCGTGGATGGCGACCACACCATGCAGGCAGGCATGCCGGAATCCTTCAATGTACTCGTGAAGGAAATCCGCTCGCTGGGCATCGATATTGAGTTAGAGAGCTAGGAGCCGTGCTATGAAAGATTTGGTGAAAGTACTCAAATCGCAGTCTCAGTCCGAAGAGTTTGACGCGATCAAGATTACTCTGGCGTCGCCGGACATGATTCGCTCCTGGTCGTTTGGCGAGGTGAAGAAGCCTGAGACCATTAACTACCGTACCTTTAAGCCGGAGCGGGACGGTCTGTTCTGCGCCAAGATTTTTGGCCCGGTAAAGGATTACGAGTGCTTGTGCGGTAAGTACAAGCGCATGAAGCACCGCGGCATCATTTGTGAAAAGTGTGGCGTTGAAGTCACCAAGGCAGCCGTGCGCCGTGAGCGCATGGGGCACATTGAGCTGGCCTCGCCGGTTGCTCACATCTGGTTTTTGAAATCATTGCCGTCGCGTATCGGCATGTTCCTCGATATGACCCTGCGTGATATCGAACGCGTGCTGTACTTTGAGTCCTTCGTTGTTATCGATCCAGGCATGACCACGCTTGAGCGTGGTCAGCTGATGAACGATGAGCAGTACTTTGAAGCCCTTGAAGAGTTCGGCGATGACTTCGATGCCCGCATGGGTGCCGAAGCGGTGCAAGAACTCCTCAAAGATATTGATCTTGAAGAAGAGATAAACACCCTGCGTGAAGAGATTCCGCAGACTAACTCTGAAACCAAGATCAAGAAGCTTTCCAAGCGTTTGAAGCTGCTGGAAGCGTTTTACCACTCCGGCAATGCGCCGGCGTGGATGGTCATGGAAGTGCTGCCTGTCCTGCCACCGGATTTACGTCCGCTGGTACCGCTGGACGGCGGCCGCTTCGCGACCTCCGATCTCAACGACCTTTACCGTCGTGTGATCAACCGTAACAACCGCTTGAAGCGTCTGCTCGACCTTAATGCGCCGGATATCATCGTGCGCAACGAGAAGCGTATGCTTCAGGAAGCGGTCGATGCTTTGCTTGACAACGGTCGTCGTGGCCGCGCGATCACGGGCTCCAACAAGCGCCCGCTGAAGTCGCTCGCCGACATGATCAAAGGTAAGCAGGGTCGTTTCCGTCAGAACTTGTTGGGTAAGCGCGTCGATTACTCGGGCCGTTCGGTGATTACCGTGGGTCCTACTCTGCGCCTGCATCAGTGTGGTCTGCCGAAGAAAATGGCACTGGAGCTGTTCAAGCCGTTTATCTACTCCAAGCTTCAGTCGCTAGGCTTCGCCTCAACGATTAAAGCCGCGAAGAAAATGGTTGAACGCGAGCTGCCGGAAGTGTGGGACATCCTTGCCGATGTTATCCGCGAACACCCGGTACTGCTTAACCGTGCACCGACGCTTCACCGTCTGGGTATCCAGGCGTTTGAACCGCTGCTGATCGAAGGTAAAGCGATCCAGTTGCACCCGCTGGTGTGTGCGGCCTACAACGCCGACTTCGACGGTGACCAGATGGCGGTACACGTGCCGCTGACCCTGGAAGCCCAGCTCGAAGCCCGTGCGCTGATGATGGCGACCAACAACGTGCTGTCGCCCGCCAACGGCGAGCCGATCATCGTGCCGTCGCAGGACGTTGTTCTGGGTCTTTACTACATGACCCGTGAGAAGATCAACGCCAAGGGCGAAGGCATGGTGTTCTCTGACCTCAACGAGGTTGAGCGCGCCTTCGGTACTCAGTCGGTATCGCTGCACGCCCGTGTCAAGGTGCGTCTGGACGAGGTCGACATCGAAGAAGAGACCGGCGAGAAGTCATTCCATCGTCGTCTATACGAAACCACGGTTGGCCGTGCGCTGTTGTTCCGCATTCTGCCTGAAGGCGTGCCGTTTGCGCTGATCGACCAGCCGATGAAGAAGAAGGCGATTTCTGGCCTGATCAACGAAGTATATCGCCGCTCCGGCCTCAAGCCGACGGTCATCTTCGCTGACCAACTGATGTACACCGGTTTCCGTCTGGCGACCTGGTCCGGCGCCTCTATCGGCGTTAACGACTTCGTCATCCCGGATGCCAAAACCGAGATCGTCGACGCGGCCGAAGCTGAAGTCAAAGAGATCGAAGACCAGTTCTCTTCTGGCCTGGTAACTGCGGGCGAGAAGTACAACAAGGTTATCGATATCTGGTCCAAGGCCAACGATAAAGTCGCCAAGGCGATGATGACCGGTATTTCCAAAGAGACCGTTATTGACCGCGATGGCAACGAAGTTGAGCAGGAATCGTTCAACAGCGTCTTCATCATGGCCGACTCCGGTGCACGGGGTAGTGCCGCTCAGATCCGCCAGTTGGCGGGTATGCGTGGCCTGATGGCCAAGCCGGATGGCTCGATCATCGAGACGCCGATCGTGGCCAACTTCCGTGAAGGCCTGAACGTACTTCAGTACTTCATCTCGACCCACGGTGCACGTAAAGGTCTGGCGGATACGGCTCTGAAAACGGCTAACTCCGGTTACTTGACGCGTCGTTTGGTGGACGTGGCCCAGGATCTAGTGATCACCGAGGTTGACTGTGGTACTGAAAACGGTCTGACCCTGCACCCGATTATCGAGGGTGGCGACATCATCGTACCGCTATCACAGCGCGTATTGGGTCGTGTGGTTGCGTTGGATGTGGTTGATCCAGGTACTGAAGAAGTCCTGATCCCACGTAACACGCTGCTTGACGAGAAGTGGTGTGCTGAACTCGACACCATGGGTGTGGATGAGATTATCGTACGCTCAACCATTACCTGTGACACACCGCACGGCGTATGTTCGTCCTGTTACGGACGTGATCTTGCCCGCGGTCACCAGGTCAACATCGGTGAATCTGTCGGTGTTATCGCCGCTCAGTCAATCGGTGAGCCGGGTACCCAGCTGACCATGCGTACGTTCCACATCGGTGGCGCGGCATCGCGTTCATCGGCCGTCGATAGCGTACAGGTCAAGCACGGCGGTAAGGTTCGTCTGCATAACATTAAGCACGTAGAGCGTACCGACGGTAAATTGGTCGTGGTATCGCGTTCTAGCGCCCTGGCGGTTGCTGACGATCACGGTCGTGAGCGTGAGTACTACAAGCTGCCCTACGGTGCTGAGCTTTCCGTGCGCGACGGTGACGTGGTTGATGCCGGTGCGATGGTTGCCAAGTGGGATCCGCACACCCATCCGATCATTGCTGAAGTAGAGGGTAAGGCGCAGTTCATCGATCTCGACGAAGGTGTCACCATGCACCGCTCAGTCGACGAGATGACCGGCCTCTCCTCTATCGAAGTCATTGAGTCCGCCGCCCGCCCGATGGCTGGCCGCGACAAGCGTCCGATGGTCATGCTGCAAGATGCGACCGGTGAGTACGTGTCGGTTTCCGGCTCGAACACGCCAGTGCAATATCTGCTGCCAGGCAATTCCATTATCTCCGTTGATGATGGTTCTACCATCGGTGTGGGTGAGGTAGTTGCCCGTATTCCGGTTGAGGCATCAGGTAACAAGGATATCACCGGTGGTCTGCCGCGCGTTGCTGATCTGTTCGAAGCACGTAAGCCGAAAGAGCCGGCAATCCTTGCCGAAATCAGCGGTGTGGTGAGCTTCGGTAAAGAGACCAAAGGCAAGCGTCGTTTGACGATTACGCCAGGGTCTGGCGATCCGTTTGAAGCGCTGATCCCGAAATGGCGTCAAATCGCCGTCTTTGAAGGTGAAAGTGTTGAGAAGGGTGAGGTCATCTCCGATGGCCCGAGCAACCCGCATGATATTCTGCGTTTGCTCGGCGTAGCGGAGCTTGCCAAGTACATTACGGCCGAAGTGCAAGATGTTTACCGTCTGCAGGGCGTAGGTATCAACGACAAGCACATCGAAGTTATTGTGCGTCAGATGCTACGTAAGGTCGAAATTGCCGATTCAGGCGATTCTGACTTCATCACCGGCGACCAGGCTGAGCTTGTGCGCGTGCTGGAGCAGAACGCTCGTCTCGAAAAAGAAGGTAAATTCCCGGCGAAGTATCAGCGCTTGTTGCTGGGTATCACCAAGGCCAGCCTTGCGACCGAATCGTTCATCTCTGCGGCCTCCTTCCAGGAGACAACCCGCGTACTGACCGAGGCGGCCGTTACCGGCAAGCGCGACTATCTGCGCGGTCTGAAAGAAAACGTGGTAGTTGGGCGTCTGATTCCGGCAGGTACCGGTCTGACTCACCACGCTGAACGTCGCCGCAAACGCGAAGACGTTGAGCGCCTGTTCAATCCCTCAGCGACTGAGGTAGAGCAGGAGCTTGGAGCACAGTTGACAGCACTTGATTCTGACGACGAGCTCTAAAAAACGAGTAGTAAAAAATGAGCATCTGACCCTGGAAGCGCTATCTTGCCGGTAAAGCCGCCGGCAAGACTTGACGTCGACTAGGGTCAGCCTTTAGAATGCGCAGCCTTTAACAGTGGGGTGGGTGCGCCCGCATCCGCTGCCCGTATTTGTTGAAAGGCTAGGCAACCATTGGAGTCAGCTAAACACCATGGCAACGATTAATCAGCTAGTGCGTAAGCCGCGCAAGCGCCCCGTTACTAAAAGTGACGTGCCCGCGCTTCAGGCTTGTCCGCAAAAGCGCGGCGTATGTACGCGCGTATACACCACTACTCCCAAGAAGCCGAACTCGGCCCTGCGTAAGGTTTGCCGTGTGCGCCTGACCAACGGTTTTGAAGTTTCTTCTTACATTGGTGGTGAAGGTCACAACCTGCAGGAGCACTCTGTTGTTCTGATTCGCGGCGGCCGTGTAAAGGATTTGCCAGGTGTGCGTTATCACACCGTTCGTGGCGCCCTTGACACCTCTGGCGTACAGAATCGTAAGCAGGGCCGTTCCAAGTACGGTACTAAGCGTCCGAAGTCTTAAGACAGCTTGCCGTCACGCTGTGTTTGCAGCGTATGTAACGTAATGTCCAACACGAATATGATGGTCTGATAAGAGTAAGGTCGGGCAGTGCGGGGTAGTCGATACTAAGCGCGAGTTCCGGGTTTACCTGAAGGATCCTTAATTGAGGGCTTATCATGCCTAGAAGAAGAGTTGTAGCTAAACGCGAAATCCTGCCGGATCCTAAGTTCGGAAGTGAGCGTCTGGCGAAGTTCATGAACCACCTGATGGTCAGCGGCAAGAAGTCCATAGCTGAGCGCATTGTTTACGGTGCGTTGGACAAGGTTGCCGAGCGTAGTAGTGAAGAGCCGCTGGAAATCTTCGACAAAGCGCTGGAAACCATCCAGCCGATGGTCGAAGTGAAGTCGCGCCGCGTGGGTGGTGCGACCTATCAGGTTCCGGTTGAAGTTCGTCCGTCTCGCCGCCAAGCGCTCGCTATGCGCTGGTTGGTAGACGCGGCGCGTCGCCGCGGTGAAAAAACGATGGTTCAGCGTCTGGCAGGCGAAATGCTGGATGCCGCAGAAGGTAAAGGTTCTGCTGTTAAGAAGCGCGAAGACGTGCATCGTATGGCCGAAGCCAACAAGGCTTTCTCGCACTATCGTTTCTAAGAGCGTCCCTTTCAAGAGTGACGTTTTTAAGTACGGCGTTTGTAAGCGCAGTGTTTATAAAGTTCGCGTTTATATATGCACGTTGTTTCAGCAGGGCGTCGTTGGAAGTGGTAGGTCGAGTCGCTTTGTTGCAACACCCCGCCGTTATCATTCTGTGATAGCGGCGGTAGCGTAAGGCTCACTTTTGCCACTGCTAAGTTAACGAGCATCGCCAACTAACGGGAGTTTCACCGTGGCACGCAAGACACCACTTAATCGTTATCGCAATATTGGTATCGTAGCGCACGTTGATGCGGGTAAAACCACAACGACCGAGCGGGTACTGTTCTATACCGGCTTGAATCACAAGTTGGGTGAAACACACGAGGGTGCCTCAACGACTGACTGGATGGAGCAGGAGCAGGAGCGTGGCATTACGATCACCTCTGCCGCTGTCACCACCTTCTGGCAAGGTATGGCCAAGCAGTTTGATGAGCACCGTATCAACATCATCGATACGCCTGGGCACGTTGACTTCACCATCGAAGTTGAGCGTTCATTGCGCGTTCTTGATGGTGCGGTTGTCGTACTGTGTGGGTCTTCCGGCGTTCAGCCCCAGACCGAAACAGTATGGCGTCAGGCCGATAAGTACGAAGTGCCGCGTATGGTCTTTGTTAACAAAATGGACCGTACTGGCGCTGATTTCTTCATGGTTGTTGACCAGTTGAAAGAGCGCTTGGGTGCGAATGCCGTGCCGATCCAGATTAACTGGGGTACGGAAGAAGACTTTAAGGGCGTTATCGACCTGATTCAGATGAAGGCTATCCTGTGGGATGAGGCTAGTCTGGGTATGAATTTCGAGCTCGTGGATATTCCGGCTGAGTTGCAAGAGACTGCCGAGAAGTATCGCGAACAGATGGTTGAGGCGGCTGCCGAAGGCTCTGACGAGCTGATGGATAAGTACCTGGAAGGCGTCGAGCTGTCGATCGAAGAGATCAAGGCGGGTCTTCGTGCGCGTACTCTGGCCAATGATATTGTTCTGGTTACCTGTGGTTCTGCCTTTAAGAATAAGGGTGTTCAGGCGGTGCTGGACGGTGTTATCGAGTACATGCCTTCGCCAACTGAAGTTAAGGCGATTGAAGGTGAGCTGGACGATAAAGATGGCACCATCGCTAAGCGTGAAGCCGATGACGATGCGCCGTTTGCGGCGTTGGCATTCAAGATCGCTACCGACCCCTTCGTTGGTACGTTGACCTTTATCCGCGTTTACTCGGGCGTTCTGAAGTCTGGCGACGGTGTATATAACTCCGTTAAGCAGAAGAAAGAGCGCGTTGGCCGTATCGTACAGATGCACGCCAACTCGCGTGAAGAGATCAAGGAAGTACTCGCTGGCGATATTGCAGCATGTATCGGTCTGAAAGACGTCACCACGGGTGATACCCTGTGTGATATCGATAACAAGATCGTTCTTGAGCGCATGGAATTCCCGGATCCGGTTATCTCGGTAGCTGTTGAGCCGAAGTCCAAGGCTGACCAGGAAAAAATGGGTATTGCGCTGGGTAAATTGGCCCAGGAAGATCCTTCTTTCCAGGTTAAAACCGACGAAGAAACCGGCCAGACGATTATTTCTGGTATGGGTGAGCTTCACCTAGATATTCTCGTTGACCGTATGCGTCGCGAGTTTAAGGTGGAAGCCAATATCGGTAAGCCGCAGGTAGCATACCGCGAAACTATTCGTGGCAGCATTGAGCAGGAAGGCAAGTTTGTACGTCAGTCCGGTGGTCGTGGTCAGTACGGTCACGTTTGGCTGCGTATTGAGCCGCTGACTGCTGAAGAGAAGGGTGAAGGCGAAGAAGAGATTTTCTTCAAATTCAACTCTGAGATCGTAGGTGGTACGGTTCCCAAGGAATACGTCCCTGCGGTTGAGAAAGGCGCTTACGAGCAGCTTAAAAACGGTGTCATCGCGGGTTACCCGATGATCGACGTTAAAGTGACGCTGTTCGACGGCTCCTTCCACGACGTAGACTCTAACGAGACTGCGTTCAAGATTGCTTCTTCTATGGCAGTGAAGGAAGGTGCCAGGAAGGCCAAGGCCGTGCTGCTGGAGCCGGTGATGAAGGTCGAAGTCGTGACTCCCGAGGAATTTATGGGTGACGTCATGGGCGACCTGAGCCGTCGTCGCGGTCTGGTGCAGGGTATGGATGACTCTTCTTCTGGTAAAGTCATTCGTGCGACGGTGCCGCTGGGTGAGATGTTCGGTTACGCAACCGACCTGCGCTCACAAACCCAGGGCCGTGCGAGCTACTCTATGGAGTTCTCGAAGTACGACGAGGCGCCCTCCAGCGTCGTTGAAGCCGTCATCAATCAAAACGGTTAACCGTTAGCTAACGTAAAGAGGTTATAGCAGTGGCTAAGGAAAAATTCGAACGTTCCAAACCGCACGTCAACGTCGGCACCATCGGTCACGTCGACCACGGTAAAACGACTCTGACTGCGGCCCTGACCCGCGTGTCTGCTGAGGTTTTCGGCGGCGATTGGCGTGAATTTGATACTATCGATAACGCTCCTGAAGAGCGCGAGCGTGGTATCACTATCGCGACTTCCCACGTGGAATATCAGTCTGAAGAGCGTCACTACGCGCACGTTGACTGCCCGGGACACGCTGACTACGTCAAGAACATGATCACCGGTGCTGCGCAGATGGACGGCGCGATCCTGGTATGTTCTGCTGCTGACGGCCCGATGCCGCAGACGCGCGAGCACATCCTGCTGTCTCGCCAGGTTGGCGTTCCGTACATCGTTGTGTTCCTGAATAAAGCGGACATGGTCGATGACGAAGAGCTGCTTGAGCTGGTTGAGATGGAAGTTCGTGAGCTCCTCGACGAGTACGACTTCCCGGGCGATGACACGCCGATCATCACTGGTTCAGCGCTGATGGCTCTGAACGGTGAAGATGAGAACGGTATGGGTACTACCGCCGTTGCTAATCTGATCAAGGCTCTGGATGCTTACATTCCTGAGCCGGAGCGTGCTATCGACCAGCCGTTCCTGATGCCGATCGAAGATGTATTCTCTATCTCTGGCCGTGGTACTGTTGTTACTGGTCGTGTAGAGCGCGGTATCGTTAAATCCGGTGAAGAAGTGGAAATCGTGGGTATCCGCGACACCACGAAAACCATCGTTACCGGTGTTGAAATGTTCCGTAAGCTGCTCGACGAAGGTCGTGCGGGTGAGAACGTTGGTGCGTTGCTGCGTGGTACCAAGCGTGATGACGTTGAGCGTGGTCAGGTTTTGGCCAAGCCGGGTACTATCAACCCGCACACCACGTTCGAAGCCGAAGTTTACGTACTGTCCAAAGAAGAAGGTGGTCGTCACACGCCTTTCTTCAAGGGCTACCGTCCGCAGTTCTACTTCCGTACCACTGACATCACCGGTACTTGTGAACTGCCGGAAGGCGTTGAAATGGTAATGCCGGGTGACAACGTTCAGATGGTTGTTACCCTGATTGCTCCGATCGCTATGGACGACGGTCTGCGCTTCGCTATTCGCGAAGGTGGTCGTACCGTTGGTGCTGGCGTTGTGGCAAAAATCGTTAAGTAATCGATTTACTTGATCGATGAAGGGGGCTCTCGCGAGCCCCCTTTTCTGCGCACCAATAGCAAATGTTTGACATGGGCTTTTGGCGTGCCTATAATGCGCATCCTTTGAATGCGTGGGTAGACGGCTCGCGCCGTCGACATCCATTGGAGTTTAGGGCAAATGCAGAACCAAAAGATTCGCATTCGGTTGAAAGCGTTCGACCATCGCCTGATCGATCAGTCCACAGCGGAGATTGTTGAAACCGCTAAGCGTACTGGTGCTCAGGTTCGTGGGCCGATCCCGCTGCCGACCAACCGCGAGCGTTATACCATCCTGGTTTCACCGCACGTTAATAAGGATGCGCGTGATCAGTATGAGATTCGTACGCACAAGCGTGTGCTCGACATCGTTGAGCCAACTGAAAAGACTGTTGATGCGTTGATGAAGCTTGATCTCGCCGCTGGCGTAGACGTGCAAATCAAGCTCAACTAATTACACTAGACACTTGCGGCCCAGCGTTCATCATTTATCGCATGAACAGCAGCCGCCGCGCCGTGAGGCGCCATACAATGTGCTAGTGGAATGCTCTGGAAAGGGCAGCCATAGCGGGTGATAGCCCCGTACACTATAGGAGACTGAGTATGACTATCGGTTTAGTCGGTACAAAGGCCGGGATGACCCGTGTCTTTACCGAAGATGGCGCATCCGTGCCCGTGACCGTTATTGAAGTTGATCCTAATCGTGTGACGCGCGTTAAGACCATTGAGTCTGACGGCTACGCAGCGATTCAGATCACTACAGGTTCTCGTAAAGCCAAACACCTCACCAAAGCGCAGGCTGGTCAGTTTGCCAAAGCGGGTGTTGAGGCTGGTCGTTCACTGATGGAATTCCGC
Organism: Halomonas sp. 111; assembly: GCF_052379685.1. Lineage (NCBI taxonomy): Bacteria > Pseudomonadati > Pseudomonadota > Gammaproteobacteria > Oceanospirillales > Halomonadaceae > Halomonas > Halomonas sp. 111. The sequence continues at coordinate 38,949 of NZ_JBQSYV010000014.1, read as the reverse complement.
CTTGCAGAAGGCGAAGAAGCTCCAGAAGTGGGTGGCGAACTCACCGTATCCCTCTTCGAAGCTGGTCAAATGATCGACGTGACCGGCACCTCTAAGGGTAAAGGCTTCCAGGGTGCTGTTAAGCGCTGGAACTTCCGTACCCAAGACAACAGCCATGGTAACTCCCTGTCGCACCGCGCGCCGGGTTCTATCGGCATGTGTCAAACACCAGGTCGCGTATTTAAAGGCAAGAAAATGGCCGGTCAAATGGGTAACGCCCGTTGCACCGTACAGAGCCTTGAGATCGTCCGTGTTGACGCCGAGCGTAACCTGCTGCTGATCAAGGGCGCCGTACCGGGAGCACCCGGCAGCGACGTTATCGTTCGCAGCGCCGTGAAAGCTGGCTGAAGGGGATAATTACCAATGAATCTGAATCTTGCTGCAGGCACGGGTACCGTTGAAGTAGCCGACGCCACTTTTGGCAAAGAATTCAACGAAGCGCTAGTTCACCAGGTTGTTACCGCCTATTTGGCTGGTGGCCGTCAAGGTACTCGCGCTCAAAAGAGCCGTTCCGATGTTCGCGGTGGTGGTAAAAAACCGTGGCGTCAGAAAGGTACCGGCCGTGCACGTGCTGGTACCATCCGTTCTCCGCTGTGGCGCAGTGGCGGCGTAACCTTCGCGGCACGTCCGCAAGACTATACCCAGAAGGTTAACCGCAAAATGTACCGCGCGGCGATGCGCTCCATCCTGTCTGAACTTGTCCGTCAAGAGCGTTTAGTCGCAATTGAAGAGTTCAGCGTCGAAGCGCCCAAGACCAAGCAGGTAGCTGCCAAGCTGAAAGAGCTCAACCTTGAGAAAGTGTTGATCGTCACTGAAGAAATGGACGAAACGCTCTATCTAGCCGCACGCAACCTTCCCCACGTTGACGTGGTGGATGTCGCGGCAGCTGACCCGGTGAGCCTGGTTGCCTTTGATAAGGTCCTGGTCACCGTCTCCGCCCTGCGTAAATTCGAGGAGAAGCTGGCATGAACCAGGAACGCGTATTCAAGGTTCTGCTTGGACCGCACGTGACCGAAAAGGCCGCGATGGCTGCAGAGCGCAACCAGTACGTTTTCAAGGTGGCATCTGATGCTACCAAGCCCGAGATCAAGAAAGCCGTTGAAATACTGTTCGGCAAACAGGTCGGCAGCGTTCAGGTGTTGAACGTTAAGGGTAAAACCAAGCGTACTGCACACGGCGTTGGCCTGCGTAAGGGTTACCGCAAAGCTTATGTGACCCTGGCTGCGGGTGAAACGCTCGAAGACTTCTCTGGCGCCGAATAAGGGCAGGAGTACGGATAATGGCAATCGTCAAGACCAAACCCACATCCGCCGGTCGTCGCCACGTCGTCAAGATCGTTGGCGAGGAACTGTACAAAGGCCGTGCGTATGCGCCGCTTTTGGAAAAACAGTCCAAGTCCGGTGGCCGTAATAATAACGGTCGCATCACCACCCGCCACGTGGGCGGTGGTCACCGTCAGCACTACCGTTTGATCGACTTCAAGCGCACCAAAGATGGCATTCCAGCCACTGTTGAGCGTCTTGAACACGATCCGAACCGTAGCGCGCATATTGCACTATTGAAATATGCAGATGGCGAGCGTCGTTACATCATTGCACCGAAAGGTGTCAGCGCGGGTGACGTGCTGGAATCTGGTGTCAACGCGCCCATCAAAAAAGGCAATGCCTTGCCGCTGCGCAACATTCCGCTTGGTTCTACCGTTCACGGTATCGAACTGAAGCCGGGTAAAGGCGCGCAGATTGCTCGCAGTGCCGGTACTAGCGCTCAGCTGGTTGCTCGTGAAGGTAACTACGCCACCTTGCGTCTTCGCTCTGGCGAAATGCGTAAGATCTTGGCTGAGTGCCGCGCAACACTGGGTGAAGTGAGCAACTCCGAGCACAGCCTGCGTCAACTTGGCAAGGCCGGTGCGAAGCGCTGGAGAGGCGTGCGTCCGACTGTTCGCGGTGTCGCGATGAACCCGGTAGATCACCCGCACGGTGGTGGTGAAGGCCGCACTAGTGGTGGTCGTCACCCGGTATCCCCATGGGGCGTACCGACTAAGGGTCACAAGACGCGTAAGAACAAGCGCACCGACAAGCTGATTATCCGTCGTCGTAACAAGACGCGTTAATCGAAATTGCCAAGAACTTAAGAGGTAACGGCTGTGCCACGTTCACTAAAGAAAGGTCCCTTCATTGACCTTCATCTTTTGAAGAAGGTAGAGGCTGCAGTGGAGAAGAACGACCGTAAACCGATCAAGACCTGGTCGCGTCGTTCGATGATCCTGCCCAACATGGTAGGTCTGACTATTGCGGTCCATAACGGACGCCAGCATGTCCCGGTGCACGTCTCCGAGGAAATGGTGGGTCATAAACTTGGCGAATTCGCTGCTACTCGCACATATCGCGGGCATGTTGCGGACAAGAAAGCCAAACGGTAAGCCAGAGAGGATTTAGAGATGGAAGTCACAGCTAAGCTGAGTGGCGCTGCTTTATCCGCACAGAAGGCCCGTTTGGTGGCTGACCAGGTGCGCGGTAAACCGGTCGCCGAAGCTATTGACCTGCTGACCTTCTCACCGAAGAAGGCTGCCAAACTGGTCAAGAAAGTGCTTCAGTCCGCCATCGCGAATGCGGAAGAAAATAACGGCATGGACATCGACGAGCTGCGTGTCTCGACCATCTGCGTCGATGAGGGCATGACGCTCAAGCGTATCAAGCCGCGCGCCAAAGGCCGTGCGGATCGTATCTTGAAGCGCACCTGCCACATCACCGTCAAGGTAGCCGAGAAGTAGGAGTCGACCAGATGGGTCAGAAAGTCAATCCAACAGGCATTCGACTGGGCATCGTCAAAGACCATGCTTCTGTCTGGTATGCCGAGCGCGGCGCCTATGCCGATAAGCTCAATAACGATCTCGAAGTGCGCAGCTTCCTGGAAGAGCGTCTTAAAAGCGCTTCCGTAAGCCGCATTCACATCGAGCGTCCGGCTAACAACGCCCGCATCACCATTCACACTGCCCGTCCGGGTATCGTGATCGGTAAAAAAGGTGAAGATGTCGACCGTCTGCGTCGCGATCTTACCGAAATGATGGGCGTTCCGGTTCATGTGAACATCGAAGAAGTTCGCAAGCCAGAGCTGGATGCCAAGCTAGTCGCTGCTAACGTAGCGGGTCAGCTTGAGCGTCGCGTCATGTTCCGTCGTGCCATGAAGCGCGCGGTACAGAACGCAATGCGTCTTGGCGCTGGCGGCATCAAGATTCAGCTGTCAGGTCGTCTTGGTGGTGCCGAAATCGCACGTACCGAATGGTACCGCGAAGGTCGCGTTCCGCTGCACACTCTGCGTGCGGACATCGACTACGCCACTTACGAAGCTCACACCACCTATGGCGTCATCGGCGTTAAAGTGTGGATCTTCAAGGGCGAAATCCTCGGCGGTATCGAGGAAGTGCGTGCCAAGGCTAAGCAACAGCAGCCTGCCGGCAACGCGCCCAAGAAGAAAGGTTCCAGGTAAGGGGAGAGCGAGTCGATGTTACAGCCCAAGCGTATGAAATTCCGCAAGATGATGAAAGGCCGCAACCGTGGCCTGGCGCATCGCGGAAGCAAGATCAGCTTCGGGGAGTACGGTCTGAAAGCTACTGGTCGCGGCCGCATCACTGCGCGTCAGATCGAAGCCGGCCGTCGTGCGATCACACGTCACGTTAAGCGTGGCGGTAAAATCTGGATCCGCGTTTTCCCTGATAAGCCGATTTCCAAGAAGCCGCTCGAAGTTCGTATGGGTAAAGGTAAAGGTTCTGTTGAGTACTGGGTAGCCCAGATCCAACCGGGTCGGGTCCTGTACGAAATTGAAGGCGTATCCGAAGAGCTGGCCCGTGAAGCATTTGAACTGGCCGCACAGAAGATGCCCTTATCCACCACCTTTGCGAAACGGACGGTGATGTGATGAAAGCCCAGGAAATTCGTGAAAAGTCAGCAGGAGAGCTCAAAGAGCAGCTCCTCGAGCTACTCCGCGAGCAGTTTAACCTGCGCATGCAGAAGGCCACTGGCCAACTGAGCCAGACTCATCTGCTCAAGCAGGTCCGTCGGGATATCGCCCGCGTTAAGACTGTGCTCAACGAGAAGGCAGGTGATTGAGATGGCCGAAGAGAAAAAAACCCGTACGCTCACCGGTAAGGTGGTGAGCGACAAGATGGATAAATCCATCGTCGTTATGATCGAGCGTCGTGAACGTCACCCGATCTACGGAAAATACGTTAAGCGCTCCACCAAGCTGCACGCCCATGATGAGGCGAACCAGGCTAAGGCAGGCGATACGGTTTCCATTCAGGAGTGCCGTCCGCTTTCCAAAAAGAAAGCCTGGACGCTGGTCGAGGTGGTTGAGCAGGCTAAGGGTTAATTACCTAAAGTCTGCCGATCAGTGCAGTCAGATTAGGTTTGGAGAAAACCGATGATTCAGACTCAGACAATGCTGGATGTCGCCGACAACAGCGGAGCGCGCCGGGTGCAGTGCATCAAGGTGCTAGGCGGTTCACACCGTCGCTACGCCCGCGTTGGTGACGTCATTAAGGTAACGGTGAAAGAAGCTATTCCGCGTGGCAAGGTCAAAAAAGGCCAAGTCATGAAAGCGGTAGTGGTTCGCACCCGTAGTGGCGTCCGTCGTAGTGACGGTTCGCTGATCCGTTTCGATGGAAATGCGGCGGTTTTGTTGAATAACACCAACGAACAGCCGATCGGCACGCGCATCTTCGGGCCGGTTACTCGTGAGCTTCGTAATGAGAAGTTCATGAAGATCATTTCCCTAGCGCCTGAAGTGCTGTAAGGAGCGAGGCGGATATGCAAAAGATCAAACGTGACGATGAAGTCATCGTCATCGCCGGGAAGGATAAAGGCAAACGTGGTACCGTTAAGCGGGTATTAGAAAACCGCTTCGTGGTATCCGGTGTGAACATGATTAAACGTCACACCAAGCCGAATCCCATGGCGGGAAATCAGGGCGGTATCGTCGAGCGTGAGGCTCCGATTCACGCGTCCAACGTAGCCATCTTCAATTCGGAGACCGGTAAGGCGGATCGCGTCGGCTTCCAAGTTAAGGAAGACGGTACCAAGGTACGTATCTACAAGTCGACGCAGACGCAGATCGACGCCTAACGCGAGTCGGGTAGCAAAATGGCGAACTTGAAAGAACGTTATCAAAACGAGGTCGTAGCTCAACTCAAAGAGCAGTTCAGCTACAACAACGTTATGCAGGTACCCCGGATCACGAAAGTGACTCTGAACATGGGTATCGGTGAAGCGGTTAGTGATAAAAAACTGATCGACAATGCCGTCGGTGACCTGGAGAAATTGTCCGGTCAAAAGCCGCTGGTGACCAAAGCACGTAAGTCCATCGCGGGCTTCAAGGTGCGCGAAGGTTGGCCGATTGGTGTCAAAGTAACGCTGCGCGGTGAGCGTATGTGGGACTTCTTGAACCGTCTGGTTAACATTGCGATTCCTCGCGTGCGTGACTTCCGTGGTCTTAACCCGAAGTCTTTTGACGGTCGCGGCAACTACTCCATGGGTGTGCGTGAGCAGATCATCTTCCCGGAGATCGAGTATGATAAAATCGATCGCATTCGGGGGCTGGACGTCACTATCACTACTACTGCCAACACCGACGAGGAAGGTCGTGCGCTGCTAGCGTCACTGAACTTCCCGTTTAAGAAATAAGGGTTGGATCATGGCTAAGAAAAGTATGGTAGAGCGTGAGCTCAAACGTACGCAGCTGGTCGAGAAGTATGCGGCCAAGCGTACTGAGCTCAAGGCAATCATCTCAAGCGTGAATACGTCTGAGGAAGAGCGCTTCGAGGCGACGCTGAAGCTGCAGCAACTGCCGCGCGACTCAAGCCCGGTACGTCAGCGTAACCGCTGCCGTATCACGGGTCGTCCGCACGGTTTTTACAACAAGTTCGGCCTTGGCCGCAACAAGCTGCGTGAAGCCGCCATGCGTGGCGACGTCCCTGGTCTGAAAAAGTCCAGCTGGTAACGCCACGTAGAATCATCAGGAGCGCACATTAAATGAGCATGCAAGACACTCTGGCGGATATGTTTACCCGTATCCGCAATGCGCAGATGGCCACCAAGGAGACGGCAGTCATGCCGTCTTCCAAGTTGAAAGTGGAAGTGGCCCGCGTGCTAAAGGAAGAAGGCTACATTACCGACTTTGCGGTTGCTGAAGGCGCTAAGCCTGCACTAACCGTCACTCTCAAGTACTTTGAGGGTAAGCCGGTCATTGAGCACATTCAGCGGGTTTCCAAGCCGTCTTTGCGTCAGTACAAGGGCAAGGACAACCTGCCCAAGGTTGCCGATGGTCTGGGCATCGCGATTGTCACCACCTCTAATGGTGTCATGACCGATCGTGCCGCACGCCAGGCGGGTGTAGGTGGCGAAGTCATCTGCACCGTATTCTAGGAGGCTGGAATGTCCCGCATAGCGAAATATCCGGTTAAAGTGCCTGCTGGTGTCGAGATCAAAATCGATGCTAGCCAGCTGACCGCCAAAGGCGGCCAAGGCACGCTGTCACTGCCCATTCACCAGGACGTGGTGATTGGTCAAGAAGATGGCCAGCTGACCTTCGCCCCGAGCGAATCTGCCAAGAGCTGGGCAATGGCCGGTACTACCCGCGCCTTGGTTCAGAACCTGGTAACGGGCGTATCCGAGGGTTTCACAAAAACTCTCGAAATTGTTGGCGTCGGTTATCGTGCCCAAGCTAAGGGCCAGACGCTCAATCTTTCACTGGGCTTCTCGCACCCGGTCGACTACGAACTGCCGAAAGGTGTCACAGCGGAAACGCCGAAAAACACCGTGATCGTGCTGAAAAGCGCGGATAAGCAGATGCTCGGTCAGTGCGCCGCGGAAATCCGCGCTTTCCGTCCGCCTGAGCCGTATAAAGGCAAGGGTGTTCGGTACGCCGACGAGCAGGTGCGTCGCAAAGAAGCCAAGAAGAAGTAAGGCAGGGTTATGAACGCGAAGAAAGAATCTCGTCTCCGTCGTGCCCGCCGTGCTCGCGCCAAGATCCGCGAGCTGGGCGTGTATCGCCTGTGCGTCAACCGTACCCCGCGTCACATCTACGCGCAGATTATCTCGCCGGATGGTGGCAAAGTGTTGGCCAGCGCTTCAACGCTGGACAAAGCACTGCGCGAGGGTGCGACCGGTAACTCAGATGCGGCCTCCAAGGTCGGTGCTCTGATTGCTGAACGCGCTAAAGAAGCAGGCATCACCCAGGTGGCCTTCGACCGTGCTGGCTTTAAGTATCACGGTCGCGTCAAGGCTCTGGCCGACGCCGCTCGTGAAGGCGGCCTGGAATTCTAAAGGGTTTTACGATGGCGAAGAACGAACAGCAAAACGGTGATCTGCAAGAGAAGTTAGTGCAGGTTAACCGCGTCGCCAAGGTGGTCAAGGGTGGTCGTATTTTCGGCTTCACCGCGCTGACCGTCGTAGGTGATGGTAAAGGTCGTGTTGGTTTCGGTCGTGGCAAGGCGCGTGAAGTGCCGGTCGCAATTCAGAAAGCAATGGACCAGGCTCGTCGCAACATGGTCAAGGTTAACCTTGCAGGCAACACGCTGCAGTACCCTGTGAAAGCCCGTCACGGTGCTTCCAAGGTCTACATGCAGCCAGCCTCCGAAGGTACCGGTATCATCGCCGGTGGTGCTATGCGCTCTGTATTAGAGCTTGCTGGCGTCCACGATGTACTGGCCAAGTGCTACGGTTCCACCAACCCGGTTAACGTGGTACGAGCGACTGTTAAAGGTCTCTCTGCTATGCATGCACCGGAAGACATCGCCGCCAAGCGCGGTCTGTCTGTCGACGCGATCACGGGGTAAGGCACCATGGCAGCAACGATCAAGGTTACCCAGATCCGCAGCACCATCGGCGTTTTGCCCAAGCACAAGGCTACTATGAAAGGCCTGGGCCTGCGTCGCATCGGTCACTCGGTTGAACTGGAAGACACCCCTGCCGTTCGCGGCATGATCCACAAGGTAAATTACCTTGTGCGTGTTGAGGGAGAGTAATCCATGAAACTTAATACCTTAAGCCCGGCCCCGGGCTCCAAACCCGCTGAAAAGCGCGTTGGTCGTGGTATCGGTTCCGGTCTTGGTAAGACCGGCGGCCGTGGCCACAAAGGTCAGAAATCACGCAGTGGCGGTAGCGTCAAGCCTGGTTTCGAAGGCGGTCAGATGCCCATGCAGCGTCGTTTGCCGAAATTCGGTTTTACGTCTGCTAAATCATTGGTCTCTGAAGAAGTACGCCTGGCTGAACTTGCCAAGGTTTCCGGTGACGAAGTCACTATGGAAACGCTGAAGCAAGCCAACGTGCTGAAGGATGCAACGCTACACGCAAAAATCATCCTTTCAGGCGAACTGAACAAGGCAGTTACCGTTCGTGGAATCAAGGTCACCAAAGGTGCCCGTGAAGCGATCGAAGCTGCTGGCGGCAAGGTAGAGGACTAAATGGCCAAGTCAGGAAATATGCCGGCGATGGGCAGCGGTCTGAGTGAACTGTGGGCGCGTTTGCGCTTCGTGCTCCTCGCCATCGTGGTGTACCGTATCGGTGCCCACATTCCCGTTCCCGGTATCAATCCTGACCAGCTTGCTGCCTTGTTTAGGGAGCAACAGGGCACCATCCTGGGCATGTTTAACATGTTCTCGGGTGGCGCCCTGGAGCGCATGAGCGTCCTCGCTTTGGGCATAATGCCTTATATTTCTGCGTCGATTATCATGCAGCTGATGACTGCGGTCTCACCCCATCTTGAACAGCTCAAGAAGGAAGGTGAGTCCGGCCGCCGCAAGATTAGCCAGTACACCCGCTACGGCACGGTGATACTGGCTCTTGTCCAGGCTACCGGTATGTCGGTCGGTCTGGCTAGCCAAGGCATCGCTTACAGCGCTGACTTCAGCTTCTATTTCACCGCCGTGATTACGTTTGTGTCAGGCGCGGTGTTTATGATGTGGCTAGGTGAGCAGATTACCGAGAAGGGCATCGGCAACGGTATTTCGTTGCTGATCTTCGCTGGTATCGTCGCTGGGCTGCCCAGTGCCGTGGGGCAAGCGTTTGAACTTGCTCGTAACGAAGGGGCCTGGAATGTCCTTCCGCTGTTAGCGCTGTCAGTGCTAGGTATTGCCACCGTCGCGTTTGTGGTGTTCATTGAGCGCGGTCAACGCCGCTTGAAAGTGAACTACCCACGTCGCCAGGTTGGCAACAAGATGTATGCAGGCCAAAGCAGCTACCTGCCTTTGAAAGTGAATATGGCGGGTGTTATTCCTGCGATCTTCGCGTCCAGTATCCTACTCTTCCCGGCTTCTATTGGTCAGTGGGTAGGTGCAGGTGAAGGTATGGAGTGGTTACAGCGTGCATCACAAGCATTAGCCCCTGGGCAACCGCTTTACATCTTGCTTTTCGCGGCGGCAGTGGTATTCTTCTGCTTCTTTTACACAGCGCTGGTCTTCAATCCGAAGGATGTAGCTGACAATTTGAAAAAGTCAGGTGCGTTCCTGCCGGGCATTCGCCCCGGCGAGCAGACCGCTCGCTATATCGACAAAGTCATGACGCGTCTGACTTTGTTCGGTGCCCTGTATATCACTGCGGTTTCCTTGATGCCCCAGTTCCTGATCGTTGCGTGGAATGTGCCATTCTTTTTTGGCGGCACCTCGCTCCTGATCGTGGTGGTGGTCATCATGGACTTCATGGCTCAGGTGCAGTCACACCTCATGTCGCATCAGTATGACTCGGTGATGAAGAAGTCCAACCTGAAAGGCTACGGTAGCGGCGGCATCATGCGCTGAGGCGCCGCCTTACGATTGGCGCGCCGCGAGCCGTTTTTGGAGAAAGAACGATGAAAGTTCGAGCTTCCGTAAAGAAAATGTGCCGTAACTGTAAGATCATTCGTCGCAATGGCGCTGTTCGCGTCATCTGCATCGAACCACGGCACAAGCAGCGTCAGGGTTAATTCCTACGTTGTTTTAAGTGGGTGTTCGGCATACCCCTTGCCTTAGGGCATTTAAAGGGGTATGCTGTTGCGCCTTTTGTAGATGAATAAACGAGCAAGCCGCTCAAATTTCGGAGTAAGCTGATGGCCCGTATTGCAGGCGTCAATATCCCGGACAACAAGCATGCGGCGATCTCGCTGACCTATATCTTCGGGATTGGCCGTACTCGCGCGCAGCATATCTGTGCTGCTGCCGGTATCGCGCTGACTACCAAGATCCAGGACCTATCTGGCGAAGAGCTGGATACCCTGCGTTCTGAAGTTGGTAAGTACACCGTAGAAGGCGACCTTCGTCGTGATGTTACGCTGAATATTAAGCGTCTCATGGACTTAGGCTGCTACCGTGGTCTGCGTCATCGTCGTAGTCTTCCGCTGCGTGGTCAGCGGACCAAGACTAACGCGCGCACCCGTAAGGGCCCGCGTAAGCCGATCCGCAAATAACACGCACGTTCTGGCGTAAAGACAGGAATAGACATCAACATGGCTAACCCGCGTAGTAACCGTAAAAAGGTTAAAAAGCAGGTAGTGGACGCCGTTGCGCATATCCATGCCTCTTTTAACAACACGATCGTGACGATCACAGACCGCCAGGGCAATGCTCTTTCTTGGGCAACTGCCGGTGGTTCGGGTTTTCGTGGTTCTCGCAAGAGCACCCCGTTCGCTGCTCAAGTAGCAAGCGAGCGTGCAGCGACTGCTGCAGCCGAGTATGGTGTGAAAAACGTAGACGTACTGGTTAAAGGCCCAGGTCCCGGTCGTGAATCCGCCGTGCGCGCACTCAATGCCGCAGGCTTCCGCGTGCAAAGCATCGTAGACGCGACGCCCATTCCCCATAATGGCTGCCGTCCGCCTAAGAAACGCCGCGTTTAAGGAGACAGATTCATGGCTCGTTATATTGGACCGAAGTGCAAACTGTCTCGTCGTGAAGGCACCGATCTCTTTTTGAAGAGTGGCGTGACTCCCTTCGAGAAAAAGTGTAAATCCGAGCAAATCCCGGGTGTACACGGCCAGCGTCGTCAGCGTCTTTCAGACTACGGCTTGCAGCTTCGTGAGAAGCAAAAAGTACGTCGCATGTATGGCGTACTCGAAAAACAGTTCCGTAACTACTACAAAGAAGCTGCTCGCCTGAAAGGCGCGACCGGTGAAGTATTGTTGCAGTTGCTTGAATCCCGACTGGATAACGTCGTCTACCGTATGGGTTTCGGCTCGACTCGCTCTGAAGCGCGTCAGCTCGTTAGCCACAAGGCGATTTCCGTGAACGGCCGCACCGTTAACGTTGCTTCCTACCAAGTGAAGCCGGGTGACGTTGTTGCTATTCGCGAAAAGGCGAAGAACCAGGCACGTATTCAAAACGCGTTGACCATTGCGGCCAACCGTGGCGATATCCTCTGGATTGAAATCGACGCCAAGAAGATGGAAGGCACTTTCAAGGCTCTGCCTGAACGCGGTGACCTGACTGCCGACATCAACGAAAACCTGATCGTCGAGCTGTACTCCAAGTAAGCGGCGTTAATTAATCTGCTTCTTGAAGCCTGGGCGGGATAGCAAAGCTAACCGCCCAGATGCTCTTGAGTACGGTTCTTAAGAACTCAGTATCCGTTTGGCAGCCTGAAAGGTGTTCATATGCAGCGTTCAGTGACAGAGTTTCTTCGTCCTCGCGACATCAAGGTCGAAGAAATCAGCGCACATCATGCCAAAATCGTTCTCGAACCGTTCGAGCGTGGTTTTGGTCACACCCTGGGGAATGCACTGCGTCGCATTCTGCTTTCGTCTATGCCCGGCGCTGCCGTGGTAGAGGCTGAAATTGCGGGTGTAGAGCACGAGTACAGTGCGCTCGAAGGGGTGCAGGAAGATGTCATCGAAATCCTCCTGAACTTGAAAGATGTTGCGATCAAGATGCACAGCCGCGATGAGGCGGTTCTCTCGCTGAACAAGCAGGGCCCAGCCGTCGTCACTGCTGGCGACATTGCGCTTGATCATAGCGTCGAAATCGTCAACCCGGACCACGTCATTGCACACGTCAATGAAGGTGCCGAGCTGAAAATTCAGCTTAAGGTAGCGCTGGGTCGTGGCTACGAACCGGCTGACGCCCGTGGCTCTGATGAAGAGACCCGTGCTATTGGCCGCCTGCAGCTGGATGCCACCTTCAGCCCTGTCCGCCGCGTTTCCTACTCGGTTGAAGCCGCTCGTGTTGAGCAGCGCACCGACCTCGATAAGCTGATTATCGATCTGGAAACCGACGGTACTTTGGATCCGGAAGAGGCTATCCGTCGCAGTGCGACCATTCTGCAAGAGCAGCTGGCCGCCTTCGTCGACCTTGAAGCTGATAAAGAGCAGGAAGTCGAAGAGGAAGAAGATCACGTTGATCCAATCCTATTGCGCCCCGTAGACGATCTTGAGTTGACCGTTCGCAGCGCGAACTGCCTAAAAGCCGAGAATATTTACTATATCGGTGATCTTATCCAGCGCACAGAAGTTGAGCTGTTGAAGACACCGAACCTCGGTAAAAAATCCTTGAATGAAATCAAGGACGTTTTGGCGGCGCGCGGCTTGTCCCTCGGCATGCGGTTGGAAAATTGGCCGCCCGCTAGCCTGAAGGACGACAAGGCCACCGCGTGAGTGTCGACTTGAGTCCCAGTTTGGTAAGGAATTACAACCATGCGTCATCGTAAGAGTGGTCGTCATCTGAATCGCACCAGCTCGCATCGTCAGGCCATGTTCAAGAACATGTCTGTCTCGCTGGTCGAACATGAAGTCATCAAGACAACCCTGCCCAAGGCCAAGGAACTGCGTCGCGTTATCGAGCCGCTGATCACCTTAGCCAAGCAGGATAGCGTTGCGAACCGTCGTTTGGCGTTCTCTCGCACACGTTCCAAAGAAGCCGTTGGCAAGCTGTTCAATGAGCTGGGTCCGCGTTACGCCGAGCGTCCGGGTGGCTACATCCGTATTCTCAAGTGCGGTTTCCGCACCGGCGACAACGCGCCTATGGCGTACGTTGAGCTAGTAGACCGTCCGGTTGCTGAAGAAGCCGCTGCTGAAGAGTAAATCTTTAGTTGCTGCCTCTTTAAAGCAGAATGAAAACCGACCCAGCTGGGTCGGTTTTTTTTATGCCTGGCGTATCGAGTAATGCCGCTATAAACGTTAAATTGTCCGACGAGCGTGCTAGTCTAGAGTGAATTGACGGGGCCATTGGCGCTGCAGTTGTTTACCCTTGGGAACTGATTCATGGCGCATTATTCAATGCGGGGGTGTACGCGTGCAGGCCGAGGAAGAAGTGTGCGTCTCGTTTCCAGCGTAAATGAATCATCAAGGGGCAGACATGGTGACGAGGGGAGTAAACGATAACAAGGCGTCGAGGGCATGGCTAGCGGTAACGATGTTACTGCTATTGATCATCACCACCTCGACCGTGCAGGCGAATCCACGTTACGCAGGTATTGTGGTCGACCTTGATAACGGTGAAGTTTTATACGCAGAAAATGTGGATGCACCGCGTTATCCTGCTTCGCTGACCAAAATGATGACGCTGTACATGACCTTTGAAGCGCTGGAAAGTGGCACTTTAACGCTCAATGAGCCCCTCGCTGTTTCTGCCCAGGCCGCGGCCATGCCCGCTACCAAATTATGGCTTTCTGCGGGCAGTACGATTCCTGTCGATACCGCTATCCGCGCCCTGGCTGTGCGTTCGGCGAATGATGTCGCCGTTGTGGTGGCTGAGGCGTTGGGCGGTAGCGAGCAGCGCTTTGCGCGGCTTATGACCGAAAAGGCGCGAGAGTTAGGTATGACGGCCACGACCTTCCGCAACGCCTCCGGGCTTCCTGATGACCAGCAAATCACCTCCGCGCGGGACATGCTCACGCTCTCGGTGCGTGTCATGCAGGATTTTCCACAGTATTACCATTACTTCGGTCTTCAGGAATTTACTTATCGCGACAAGCGCCACACCAGTCATAATCGGCTGGTGCGTGACTACCCTGGCGCTGATGGCTTAAAAACTGGCTTTATTCGTGCCTCTGGCTTTAACGTCGCGACGACTGCCGTGCATGATGGCCGGCGGCTGGTTGCCATTGTGATGGGAGGGTTTAGCTCTTCATCGCGTGATACTCATATGGCCGATTTACTCGACCGAAGCTTTATGCGCGCTGAGCTGCGTGATCAGCGTACATGGGTCGCCAATACCAGTTTTTCTCAGGAGTTTATGGGGTTTGGTGGTTCTACACCTCCCGTGGCACCTCCCAAGGCGCCAACACCTGCGCCAAGCCAAATGCTTGCCAGTATTGAAACGACCACGCTGTCACCTGCCCCCAATACCAGCGTAGACGAGCAACTGGCCACGATCACCGTTGAAGGCCCGGCCGAGGCGTCCCGCGCGTCTAACGCTGACCCTTTGCAGGACTTTATTCAAAGTGAGCGCTTGGTGGAAGCTCCCCCGACCGGCGCCTGGGGTATCCAGGTGGGTGCATTTAGCCAGCAAGGGCAGGCTCAACAGCTGGCCCAACAAGCGGCCCAACGCTTAACGCAAAACTTGGCCGGGCGCGTGGAGGTGGATACGCTTGAAGGCCAAACGCCGGTATACCGTGCTCGCCTGGTGGCTTTGGATGAGCATCGCGCCCGTGAAGCCTGCCGTGAACTACAACTGCAAGGTATGGAGTGCATGGTGGTCAACGCAAGCCTTTAAGCCTTGTTTTAAATGTCAAAAAACCCCACCAGCTTTTATGAGCTGGTGGGGTTTTTTTATGGTTGATGTCACGATCCACTACGGCTTTTCACCAGTGCACGTGTACGCGCGCAATCGCTTAGGCTAGGCAAAGGCGTACGCGTTCATTGCCAGCACGCCATGCTCAACGCTGCGGTGGAGCGGTGTGACATCACCGCCTGCGCCCATGGCTACCAGTAACGGCTGAAAATGCTCGGGCGTTGGATGGTTCCTGCTCGCTTCGGGGGCCGTTTGCCAGGCAAGCAACGCCTCACGGTCATTGTTCACAAGCTGAGTATCGACCCACTCTGCAAAAGCGCCGACCCAGTTGGGCATCGGGTTATCAAGCGGCATGGTTTCGTAAAGGTTATGGGTCAGGCTGCCCGACCCGATCATCAGAATACCTTCTTCACGCAGTGGCGCCAGGCGCTTACCCAGCTCAACCAGCTTGTCGTTAGACCAACGCACAGGCAGCGATAGCGTAACGACAGGAATATCCGCCTTGGGAAACATCAGCGAAAGAGGTGCCCAGGTGCCGTGGTCAAACCCTCGTTCCACTTCTGAGGCCCCCAGTAATTTGGCCAAGCGGTTGGCCAGTGCAGGCTCGCCAGGTGCCGGGTACTGCTGCTCGAACAGTTCGCGGGGAAAGCCGCCGAAGTCATGAAGGGTTTCTGGCCAAGGGCTGTTACTGACTTTCAGCGTCTGACTTTCCCAGTGCGCTGAAACCACAATGATCGCCTTGGGCGTCAGTTGCTTGCCCAGCGAACGTAAAAAGTGGTGGGCAGGCGTAGGGGTGAGGATCAGCATGGGAGAGCCGTGGGATATAAAAAGACTGGGTAGCATAACAACGTCTCCTGGCAGAAGTCCCTGGCAGTGACCAGGGCGCGAGCAAAGGCATGGCGGAGAAAAGGTGATAGATAAACTCGTTTTGGTGCGCCTAACGCGATTAGCTAATGCGGCGGTTCAGTGTAAAGCTGCCGCCGCCTAAACCTGCCTGCACGAGCAGGGCAACGGTCCAGAATGCCGGGAACTCCCAACCACCGCCAGCGTTGGTAAACGCCCAGCCGTTGCCAAGATGCACGGACGTAGCACCCAGTAGCAGAGGGATCATTGCAAGGCTAATCCAGCGCGTATAAATACCCAGAATCAAGGCCAGGCCGCCGCCAACTTCTCCCAGAATCGTTAAGTAGGCTATAACGCTTGGTAGGCCCAGTGACTCAAAGTAGGCGACCGTGCCCGGCAGGGTAAACACAAACACCTTGGTCAGGCCATGGGCGAGTGCCATCACGCCAAGTGATAGTCGCAGCAGTGCGATGGCGTGGGGTTGAAGGTTTGTGCTCATGGTGGAAGAAGATGCATTCATGGGGTATCTCCATTGGGCAGTGATGAAAGTTCAATGGGGACACTTTACGTTCATTGACGGCAGAGATAATCCACGCGTACCAAACATCACTGTTGCGAAATAGGCGACAATCCCATCTCCTGCTCCCAGTAAGGCGGGCTACCCCAAGCGTCCGTTAACAGCTCAATAAACCGCTCTACCTTGGCAGGTAAAAAGCGTCGCGCAGGGTAAATGGCATGAATATCCAGCATCTTGGGGGGGATGTGCGGCAGTACCTGAACCAGGCGCCCAGCGATAATGCTCTCCGTTACCAAAAAGCTGGGTTGATGAGCGATACCGATACCTGCCTCGGCGGCATGGGTTAAAACATCGCCATTGTTGCTTTCAAGCGGGCCTTGGGGTGTCAGCGTCATATTTTCAAAACGCCAGTTGCTATTGGCTAAATCGCTGCGGTAACGCAGGCAGCGGTGGTGCGCAAGCGCCTCAGCATTTGCCGGCACGCCATGGGTTTCAAGGTACGCCGGGGATGCGCAAAACAGCATTTGACAGCGCGTCAGACGCCTGGCGATCAGGCTTGAGTCGGGCAGGTTGCCAATACGAATGGCCACATCGTAGCCCTCTTCGAGAAGATCCACGCGGCGGTCACCTAAGTCCAGGCGTACATCCAGGCCAGGATACGCCACCATAAAGCGTGCCACCAGCGGGGAGAGGTGGCGCATGCCAAAACTCATGGGGCCGTTGATACGTAAACGGCCGCGTATTTCAGAAACACCGCTGCCTACGTCGGCGGCAGCCTCATCAAGCGCCTGTAAAATCGCTTGGGCATGCGCAAGGTAGCGCTCGCCCTCGGCGGTTAAATGCAGGCGCCGCGTGGTGCGCTGAATAAGCCGCACCCCGAGCGTCTCTTCAAGGGCCATGACAATACGTGATACCCGCGTGCGGGAAAGATCCAATGCTTCAGCGGCCCGCGTGTAGCTGCCAAGCTCGGCAACTTTGACAAAAGCGGCAATATGGTCGAGCTGGTTCATGGCCGAGCCAACGCCCGTGCGGCCTGGTAAGGATCAGGCTGGCCACAAATGGCGGAGATAACCGCCAGGCCATTGGCACCGGCTGTAACGACCTGCTGGACGTGTTCAGCCTTGAGCCCGCCAATGGCCACGCTTGGCAAGGTGCAGGCCGCGGCTAACTGAGCCAGGCCTTCAAACCCCAACGGTTTAGCATGGTCCTGCTTGCTTTGGGTGGTAAACACCGGGCCCAGGCCCACGTAGTCGAGCAGGGCCACGGGGGCTGCATGAAGCTGCTCAAGCGTATTAATCGAAAGCCCGATAATTGCCTCTGGCCCCATGGCCGCCCGTGCCTCTTGAACCGCTGTATCGCTTTGGCCGACATGCAGCCCATCGGCGCCGCTTTGCAAGGCAACGTTCAAGCGGTCATTAATCACCAGTGGTACCCCGCTACCCGCCAGGGCGGCTTTCAAGCGCTTGGCCTGTTCAATCATGTCGGTATCGCTTGCGTGTTTATCGCGCAGTTGAACAAAACTGACGCCCCCTTTGACGGCCTCAATAACGGTGCGCTCTAGCCCTGCGGCTTGACAGAGTTGAGCGTCAGTGACCAGATAAAGCGAAAGATCAAAACGCATTAGCCTTCCTCCAGCCCGGTAAACTGACGGACGTCTGTAGGTGTTAGCTGATACAAGGCGTCCAACAGGGCTACCTGAAAACTACCCGGGCCTGCCGCCTGTTGTCCAGCGCGGCTACCCGCGATAGCAAAGCTTGTAAGTGCGGCTAACGTGGCGTTCAAGGGAGCTCCGGGGCTGGCCGCTACAAAGGCGGCAACGGTGGCACTTAACGCGCAGCCAAGCGTAGTGACACGCGGCATAAGCGCGTGCCCGCCGTTCAAGCGCCAGTGCTGAGTGCCATCGGTAATAAAGTCCTGCACGCCGGTCATCGCGACAATACAGCGCTGCTGCTTGGCGAGGTTAATGGCGGCCTCACGCGCTTCATCCGTAGAGGCCGTGGCATCCACTCCTCGGCCCGCGTGGGTCAAGCCGGAAAGCGTCATGATTTCTGAGGTATTGCCACGGATCACGCTGGGCTTAAAAGCCAATAGCGTTTGTGAAAGCGTTTGACGGTAGTAAGTGGCGCCCACCGCAACCGGGTCCAATACCCAGGGGGTATTGCGCTCGTTGGCCGTTCTGGCGGCAAGTTGCATACCTTCTGCCCAGTGTGGTGAAGGTGTACCGATATTGATCGAAAGTGCCCCGGCCAAGCGAGTAAACTCAGCGACTTCCTCAGTTGAATGCAGCATGGCAGGGGAAGCGCCGACAGCCAGCAGGCAGTTAGCCGTGCTGTTCATCGCTACAAAATTGGTAATACAGTGCACTAACGGCGTGGTGCGTTGTACAGCGGAAAGCGCGTTGCTCAGCGGGAGTGATGTCATGGCCACCTCACAGCGTAGATCGGGTGTGATGACACCGCGACTTCCTACGCCGGTATTATCCGGTTCAGGTTCTAAGGGTGCATCTCAGCTTGAGCGTCTCAAGCGCCCCTGTCGTCAGGCTACTATCCTTGCCTTGGGCGGTGCTGTAAAGCGCAGGCGATGTGTAAGGGGAGGCCGGTAGGGTAAGCGGGGCTGGAATAATGGCTGCTCTGCCCTCATGGTATGTCATCACAACGGCATCATGCGGTGTGAAACGGTTAGCGATAGGCTTGTACACGGTATGGTTTTTGTCAAAGATAACCGCTCAATCAATTCATTTAACAGCATAATTCCCACAAGGAGCCCAAGATGACTTTGCAAGGTGAACAGCATAAAGGCGTTCGTCCGGCCCCTGCGCAAACCCAAGGGTTTCGCTTAAACCATACGATGCTGCGGGCGAAAGACCCCGAGCGTTCATTGGCCTTTTACTCCCAGGTATTTGGCATGCAGGTGCTGCGTCGGCTGGATTTCGAAGAGATGCAGTTTTCGCTCTACTTTCTGGCGAACCTGGAAGCCAACGACCAGGTGCCGGAAGATACCCAGGCGCGTACGGCCTGGACCTTCAGCCAAAAGGGGCTGTTAGAACTTACCCATAACTGGGGCACAGAAGACCAGGACGATTTTGCCTACCACGATGGCAATGCCGAACCGCAGGGCTTTGGACATATCTGCTTTAGCGTGCCGGACTTGGAAGCGGCCCAGGCATGGTTTGATGAGCACGATGTGACGTTCATAAAGCGGGCGGATCAAGGCAAAATGCAGGGCGTCATTTTTGTGAAAGACCCGGACGGCTACTGGATCGAAGTTATCCAGGCCGACCTAATGGCGGCGATGGGCGACTGATATGGCACACTTGCTGTTTCGGCTGCGCTACGTTACCGATGAAGAAGCCATGGAAGTCCGCTCACTACTGGCAGAACATGGTTTTGATACCTATGAAACGCAGGCCGGTTTTTTCCGCTTAGGGGTGGACGCGATCTGGCTGCGTGATGAAACCCAGCGTGAGGCGGCCGAAGCAGCACTGGCGGTGTATCAAGCCGAGCGCTTCACCAAGGCTCGGCAAGCGCACGCCGAGGCCGTGAGCCAAGGCGATGCACCTACCTTATGGCGCCGCCTGGCGGCGCATCCCTTTCAGGTCACCCTGGTAATGGTGGCGGTCGTCATGGTGGCACTGCTTACGCTGTTGCCATTTCTTGGCCTGACACGTTAATCAAGCCGCAGGTGCCCGCGTTTTAAGTAGAGCTTGACCCCTTCGCTGCCCGCGCTAAGTTGGGGAGCGGCGCCGGGAGGGTAGCGACACCAGCTGCCCGTCGGGTATTCGGTATCGCCGTCGCACAAGGTGCCTTCCAGAACAAACGCTTCCAGGCCACCGCCCAGCGTTGGGTAGACAATCGTCACGCCCGCCTCCCACCGCTCCAGGCTGGCGCGCTCTTGGCCAAAGGTATGCAGCATTTTATAGGTAATGCCTGGGCGACGGTCCGGCTGCCAAGGTAAACGGTGGGCAGGTACGGCCAGTTGAAGAGTGTCATTGGCTGCAAACTGGTGAAGCTTCACCAGGATGAGCGCGCCCTCATCGCCTATGTGCGGGGTGTGGCCCGTACCGATAGGATTGCGCAGATAGGTGCCCGCGGGGTAGCGGCCGTGCTCATCACCGAACACGCCCTCTAGTACAAGAATCTCTTCCCCGCCGTCGTGGGTATGTGCGGTGAACTGGCTGTTGGGCGCGTAGCGTACCAGGCTGGTCGCTCTGGCGACTTCCTCGCCGATGCGATCAAGCATCATGCGTGTGACGCCTGCACTGGGCGAATCGACCCATTGATATTGGTCCGGCGTTACGCAAGCAAAGTGGCTAAAGTCGGCGTTAAGGCGCATGGTATTGGCTCTTTGCAGTGGGGGGATCGCGGTAGTGCAAGTCTCCTTATCCACCACCCAAAATGCAATGCATAAAAGAGCGCTTTAATGACGAGCCTTTAGGAAGGCTCGTTGCATAAAGGCGGTTTTTTTCAGGGCGTCGCCGCAAGCGTCGTCAGAATATGGTGGGCGGCCTCAATACGTGCCTGGTTGGGATAATTGCGGTTGGCGAGCATCACGATGCCTATTTGCTGGCTGGGTACAAAGGCGACATAGGCGCCAAAGCCATTGGTTGAGCCCGTCTTGTTAAACCACACATCGTCATCTGCCGGTAACGGTGGCTGAAGCTGCTCGGCCTCGTTAGCCTCCAGCACCATCTCCATCGAATTGCCTGCTTGTAGCTGGTCAAGCGACACAGGGTAGGCATAGCGCTCCCAACCGAGGCCTTGGGTCATATCGTCCATGTTGACGTAACCCATCCGGGTTGCTTCCAGTGCTTCGCGCAGCGGTTCATCCACCGCTGAGTTGTCCATGTTGGCGTTAATGAACGCTAGCATATCGGCGCTATTCGACTTTACCCCGTAGGCCTCTGCATCCAATACGCCGGGGTTCACCCGAATCGGCTCATCCTCTTTTGAGTACCCGAAGGCGTAGTTCGCCTGGGCGTCTTCAGGTACCTGCAAGTAGCTGTGTTCAAGGCCGAGTGCTGAAAACACATGCGCTTCCATCAACTGGGCGTAAGGTTTTCCAAGCCGCTGGGTGGTCAGGTAACCGAGTAATCCAATGCTCGGATTTGAATAGAGCCGATGGGTGCCTGGCGCATACGTCGGTGCCCACTGGCGGTAGTAGGCGACCATGTCGTCTTCGTTGTTGACGTTATCTGGAAACTGCAACGGCAGCCCGCCCGCCGTATAGGTGCCCAGTTCCAACAGGCTGATGTTATCAAAGGCGCTCCCTTCAAGGGCTGGCAGGTACTGGCTGGCGGGGTCAGAAAGTGACAGAGCACCGCTGGCCTGAGCGTAAGCCGCCAGCGTCGCCGTAAACGTCTTGCTGACGGAACCCAACTCAAACAGCGTATCGGTAGTTACCGGCACACTAGCCTCTTGATCGGCTATCCCATAATTAAAGTAATAGGGCGTGCCCTTAACGCTTACCGCTACGGCCATGCCCGGGATACTGTGCGCGTCCATCAAGGCCACGATAGTGTCGTTGACCACCGACGCCACCGGGAGACTGCGCGGATCATCATTCGCATAGCCAAAAGCGCTGATAAGAAACGAACCTGCCACAATAAGCGCATTCTTTGCTGTTAACATCTTGTTCATCAGAAAACCCGTTACGTGTTGTTGATTAACATCGGGCGTTGGCCCCGCTGATTCGTTGCTTACGTTACGGCGAACCGTACAAGGTGACAAACAGCGATATTTTGCATAAGCCATTAGAAAAATTTGGGGGTCTGTGTCGTGCGTCCCTACTTACCACTAAAAGCCCTGCGCGCCTTTGAAGCGTCGGCCAGGCACTTGAGTTTTACCCGAGCGGCTGCCGAGCTGTGCGTGACGCAAGCGGCCGTTAGTCATCACGTAAAATTGCTGGAAGGCCAGTTGAAGGTAGCACTGTTCACCCGCCTGCCGCGCGGGCTGATGTTAACGCAAGAGGGCGAAATGCTACTGCCGGTCCTCAAGGCGTCGTTTGATCAGATTACACACACGCTGGATCAATTAGGCGAGCAGAACTATCGGGAGGTATTGAATGTGGGCGCGGTGGGCACGTTCGCCGTCGGCTGGTTGCTGCCCAGGCTTGCTGACTTTCAGGAGCGCTATCCGTTTATTGATCTGCGCCTTTCGACCCATAACAATCGCACGGATATGGCCGCGGACGGGTTTGACTTTGCTATCCGCTTTGGAACGGGCGCTTGGCACGGTATTGCGGCCCAGCCCTTGTTGCCAGCCTCGCTGTCGGTCATGTGCACGCCCGACATCGCCACCCGGCTAAAGACGCCGGCCGATGTCGTGGGTGAAACATGGCTACGCTCTTATCGCACCGATGAGTGGACGCAGTGGCTACTGGCGGCGGGGTTATCCAGCAGTGTTTCTGTGCCAAGAAGTATCGTGTTTGACTCTTCTATTGCCATGATAGAAGCCGCACAGCAGGGCGTAGGCATTGCCCTGGCGCCGCCTTCAATGTTCTCACGCCCGCTCACCAGCGGTGCTTTGGTACAACCGTTCAGCACCGCGGTGAGTTTAGGCGGGTACTGGCTGACGCGCTTACAATCGCGGCCAGAAACCCAAGCCATGGCCTGTTTTAGAGAGTGGCTGACCCTGGCAACCAATGCCTAGTGGCTATGGCTATGCTCGCTGTGATCATGCCCGTGGTCATGGTCATGATCGTCATGTGTATGGTCGTGGCCGTCATGCGCATGGTCATCATGGCCCGGCTGGGCCAGTGCTTCGTGCAGCACTACCGCATTGTGGCGCATCATGCCAAGGTAGGTGCTCGCTTCGCCCTCGGAAGAAAGCGCATCGGCATACAGTGTTCCGGCAATCGGCAGGTTCGTCTCTTCAGAAAGTTGCTGAATGACCGCAGGATTGGTCATGTTTTCATGGAACAGGGCTTGTACGTTCTGGTCGTTGATCACGTCCACCAGCTCGGCCATGCTGGCGCCGCTGGGTTCTACTTCGGTTGATAAGCCGGTAGGTGCCAAAAAGTTGACGCCGTAAGCATTCGAGAAGTAGCCAAAGGAGTCGTGGCCAGTAATCACGCTGGTTGAGGCCGGGATCTCGCTGATGAGCTCACGAATTTCAGCATCGACTTCTGCCATGCTGGCCAGGTAATTATCGGCGTTAGCTTGGTACTCATCGGCGTTAGTTTCATCGGCCTCAATCAACCCGTCACGAATATTGGCAACGTAAATCCGCGCTTGGGCCATATCCTGCCAGGCATGAGGATCAAATTCACCATGCGCATGGTCGTGTCCGTGATCATGGTCGTGGTCGTGGTCGTGCCCATGATCATGGTAGTCGAGCTTGTTAATGCCATCGGTGGCCGTTATCAATGCGCCGTTGTAGCCGCTGGATTCAATGAGCCGCTCCATCCAGCCTTCGAACAGTAGGCCGTTGAATACCACAAGATCCGCTTCTGTCAGTGCGCGTGCATCGCTTGGGCGAGGGGAGTAGACGTGCGAATCACCGTCAGGCCCCACCAGCGATGTTACTTCAACGTGCTCACCGCCCACGTTCTCGACCATATCGGCCAGGATGGAGAAGCTTGTCACCACCTGAACGCGGTCTGCTGCGATGGCCGCGGGCAGTGCCAACATGGCGGATACGCCAACCAATAAGCGCGAAGATAACCGTAAAGACATACCGACTCCTGTTGAATGATGTTACGTAGATGCCTCAGCACTGAGCGGGGCTGTTTTACGCCTTAGCCGGGCAGCCAGGCTGTGGTAGCGCCCAAACATCGCCGAGAAAAGATAGCCCACGCCGGCCAGCAGAATAATGCTCGGCCCCGAGGGAATATCCAGATGAAAAGAGAGCAGCAAGCCACCGGTACTGGCGACCATGGCGATCACAACGGCAATGGCCATCAAGCCTTCAAGGCGCCTACTCCAAAAACGCGCGGCAGTGGCGGGCAGCATCATTAAACCTACCGCCATCATCGTGCCCAGCGTTTGAAAGCCCGCCGTCATGTTGAGCACCAGCAAGGCTAAAAACACGCTGTGCACCCAGCCGTTGCGGCGGTTTTGGCCGCGTAAAAAAAGCGGGTCCAAACACTCCACCACCAGCGCGCGGAAGATGATCGCTAGGGTCACCAGAATCAGCGTGCTGATGCCTGCAATCAGTAGTAATGCAGTGGCGTTAACGGCCAAAATCGACCCAAACAGAACGTGGGTTAAGTCAACGCTGCTGCCTCCCATCGAGATCAGCATGACCCCCGCCGCCAGCGAGATAATAAAAAAGCTCGCCATGGCCGCATCTTCACGCTGGCCGCCTATCTTCGATACTGCCCCGGCAAGTAGCGCCACCATTAACCCGCACAATACGCCGCCAATACTCATAATGGGCAGCGAGAACCCGGCCAGTAAAAAGCCGATTGCCACGCCCGGCATAATGGCGTGCGCCAAGGCATCGCCGATCAGACTCATGCCGCGTAGCACCAGAAAAACGCCCAAGGGCGGGGCCGCAATGGACAGCGCTAACCCACCGACCACCGCGCGGCGCATAAAGCCGTAATCAAACGGCGCAATCAGCCACGTATTAAGCAGTTCCAGCATGGTGCTCCCCCAGTGTAAAAGGTACTGCCTGGGCGGGCAGTGGCTGATGATGTAGTTCACTGGGTGCCACCCAGCGGGCATGGCCGCCGTTTAACATCAATATTTCATCGGCCAAGCGGCGTAAATGGTCCATATCGTGCAGAACAATAATAATCGTCGTACCGTCATCGGCCATCTGGCGCAGGATACGGATTAAAATATCGACCGTGTCGCTGTCCACGTTGGCAAAAGGCTCATCCAGCAGTAACAGCTCGGCTTCCTGCATTAACGTACGCCCAATCAAGGCCCGCTGGCGCTGGCCACCGGAAAGCTCGCCTAACGGGCGGTGAGCCAAGTGCGAAATACCCAAGCGCGCCATGATGTCGCGACCTTTACGGTAGTGCGCCGCACAGTAGCCTTTTAGTGCCCCATGGCTTGGCCAACTGCCGGTCATGACCAACTCCTCCACGCTCATGGGAAAGGTTAAGTCCAGCGCCAACTGCTGGGGCAGCCAGGCACGGCGCTCAGAAGGAACGCTGCATATGACGTTGCCACCTGCCGGGCGAAGTTCGCCCATAATGGCCTGGATCAGAGTGCTTTTACCGGCCCCATTGGCACCCACTAACGCCGTAATAGCCCCCGGCCTGATATCGCCATCCACATGCTCAAGCACGGTGCGATGCCCTTGGGCCAAGTGCAAATTCTTAAGCTGTAAGCGTGATGTTGTGCGCTGACTCATTTAGGCCACCCACCAGCCCACACCACCAGCGCCCACAGCGCCACAAGCGGTATCGTCACCAGTAGCAGCCGTTTCGTGGCCGACAATGACATTAAAGAGAAGTGGCAAGGCCCCTCCCGGTTATGGCGGTGCGTGCGATGACTCACAGAGTACCCTCTTAATAATAGAATAAGTTATAACATAACAATTGGCGAAGCCAAAAAAATTGCTGAATATTTTACGTGCTTACCGCGTCGTGACAATGACAAACGCGCTCACACACTCATCCCAAAGTAACTTATCCACAGGGCGTTTTAGTAACGCCATGTAGCGCTAATCTGCTGGGGAGAGACCAGCAGCGCATATTCACCGTCCATCGTCACTGGGCCAAGCGAAACGCGGGCGGGCTGAAAACGGTTAATAGCGGATGACGCCTGGTTGGGCTGGGTCCAAATCTGAAGCTCATTGACCAGCATGCCCATGGCAAAGTTCATCGCCCCGTCGCGCTCGCGGCCATCGGCCGCAATAATACCGCCCGCAATGCTGTTGATCACCAGTGAGTTCACCCGCTCACCCCAGCCACGGCGTGCCCGCTCGGCCTGGGCAAGTTCCAACCCTAGCGCTTGCACACCGCTTAGCTCACCACGGGCTTTTAAACGCTCGTACTGCGCCAACGCCGTTTGGTGTGGCTGGCTATCCAGCAACACCCCGCCAAGCGCCAAGGCTGATTTCACCACACCGATCCGCGCATCAAAACGGTCATCGCGGTCGCTTGCTTCGCTTGCCTGGTAAGCATCCACCACAAGGCTTGCGCCATAAATACCTGTCCAACCCCACTCCCACACATTGGCCTGCCGCGCACCGCGCTCAAATACATCGTCATAACCCGCCCACTCATCGGTTGTTTGCGCCAAAGCTGGCAGTGCCACAACGCACAGCAGTACGCCTAAAAGAGGGTGTAAACGCATCGGGAAAGTCCTGTCATCAAAGGGGGATGGCATTAAGCGTAGCATGTACTGGAAGGGGATTTTCACGGAAGCCTGACGTTAAGTATGACTAAGGTCAATGGCGCTTAAAGGCGAAGGATGGTTAGATGTTGAAAAGAGCAAGAGGTGCACGTAATGGATGATTTCTCACCATCAGATCTAAAAACGATCCTGCACTCCAAGCGTGCAAATCTCTATTACTTGCAGCACTGCCGGGTGCTGGTCAATGGTGGTCGTGTTGAGTATGTCACCGATGAGGGGAGCAAATCGCGCTACTGGAATATCCCCATCGCCAATACCACCTCGCTACTTTTGGGCACCGGCACCTCCATTACCCAAGCTGCTATGCGCGAACTGGCCAAAGCAGGCGTGTTGGTTGGGTTCTGTGGGGGTGGTGGCACGCCGCTGTTCGCTGCCAATGAAGTCGATGTAGACGTCGCTTGGCTGACCCCGCAAAGCGAGTACCGGCCCACCGAGTACCTTCAATACTGGGTGCGCTTCTGGTTTGACGATGTAAAGCGCCTAAACGCCGCTCGGGCATTCCAGCAAGCCCGTTTAACGCGTATTGAAGCGCTTTGGACAAGCCGCGTAATGAAAGATGCTGGATTCAATATTGATAAGGAGCATCTACACAGCGCACTTCATCACCACCGCCAAGCGATCACACAAGCGCCCAGTACCGTGGATTTACTGACGCTGGAAGCACGCTTAACCAAAACGCTCTTTAAATTGGCGGTTAATGCCACCGATTACGGCGACTTCACCCGTGCCAAACGTGGCACAGGCGCCGACCCCGCCAACCGCTTTCTCGACCACGGCAACTATCTGGCTTACGGCTTGGCCGCGACCGCCACGTGGGTGCTGGGCATTCCGCATGGCCTTGCCGTACTGCATGGTAAAACCCGCCGGGGCGGCTTGGTGTTTGACGTGGCGGACCTGGTCAAGGACGCCGTTATTTTGCCTCAGGCGTTTATCTCCGCCATGCGCGGTGATGAAGAACAAGAATTTCGCCAAGCATGTATTGAGCGCTTAACGCGCACTGAATCCCTCGACTTTATGATCGACACGCTCAAGGACGTGGCACAAGCGCTAGGGAGCGGTGAACCATGAACGTGCTGCTGATTTCCCAGTGCAATAAAAATGCGCTGAAAGAAACCCGCCGCATTCTCGACCAGTTCGCCGAGCGCCGGGGCGACCGCACCTGGCAAACGCCCATCACCCAAGCGGGGCTGGATACGTTAAGAAAGCTGCTGCGCAAATCCGCCCGCAAGAACACCGCCGTGGCCTGCCACTGGATTCGTGGGCATGACCACAGTGAGCTGGTTTGGGTAGTGGGGGATGCCGCGAAGTTCAACCGGCGCGGCGCTACGCCGACCAATACCACGCGGCGTAATATCCTTCGTGCAGAAGACGAAAACGATTGGCACAGCGGCCAGCTGATTCATCTGCTGGCCTCGGTGGCCGCGCTCTTTCACGATTTGGGTAAGGCCAGCAAGGCCTTTCAGCTTCGCTTGCAGGGCAAACTTGAAGGCCGCAATCGTTACCGCCATGAGTGGGTATCGCTGCGCTTGCTGGAGGCTTTCGTTGGCGAAGATGACGATGCTGCGTGGCTGGCGCGTCTTGAAAGCTTCGATGAAGAAGACGATGCCCACTGGCTTGAAACCCTCCGGTGTGACGCGCCGGATGATTCGGGGCAAGTGCAGCCATTCGGTCATTTACCTCCGTTGGCAGCGGCGATTGGTTGGCTGATCGTCAGTCACCACCGTCTTCCCGCTTTACCCGCTTACGATGATGATGGCAACCAGAAATGGCTAGGCGCCAAAGCGCCACTCAATACAAGTAATTTGCCAACGTTGCCAAAGGCTATTACCGCCGCTTGGAACGAGCGCGTGGAACCCGCTGCCGAGAAAGACGTAGCCCCTTACTGGCGCTTTCTTCACGGCTTGCCGGTAACGGAAAAAACGTGGCGCGAGCGGGCACAGCGTTTGGCCCGCCAGCTAGGAAAGTTACAGCCTGCACAGCCCCCGCTTGAATCTCCTTACGTGATGCACTTGGCCCGTATGGCATTGATGCTGGCGGATCATTACTACTCCAGCCTGACGGGGATGGGGCGGCTAACCGGACCTTGGAAGAAAACGCTGTATGCCAATACGGCCACGGTTAACGGCAAGCGCCAGATGAGCCAGCCATTAACGGAGCATTTGCTGGGTGTGACACGTGCAGTGGGGGAAATTGTTCACCGCTTACCTGATATGACCAAGGCGATGAGTGGTATTACCGGGCATAAAGGGTTTAAGGCCCGTAGTAAAAACCCGCGTTTTCGCTGGCAGGATAAAGCCTATGATTTAGCCGTAGGCTTGCGTGAGAAAAGCCTCCGCCAAGGATTTTTCGGTATCAATATGGCCTCGACTGGGTGTGGCAAGACGATTGCCAACGGGCGAATCATTTATGGTCTGAGCGAGCCTGACCTTGGCGCGCGCTTTTCGATTGCGCTGGGACTTCGCACGCTAACGCTGCAAACGGGGCAAGCCTACCGTGAGCGCTTGGGGCTGGGCAGCGATGATCTTGCAGTACGCGTGGGCGGGTCTGCCAGCCGTGCGCTGTTCGAGCACCAGCAGGCGCAAGGTGGTTCGGATTCGCGGGCTGATTTGTTAGACGAGCAAAGCCATGTTCACTTCGAAGGCAACGTGGATGCGCACCCTCTCTTGAGCAAGGCGGTGGCCGATCCTCGTGCACGTTCCCTCATCTGTGCCCCCATTCTCGTTTCTACGATTGATCATCTGGTACCCGCCACCGAAAGCCTGCGTGGCGGCCATCAGATCGCCCCGATGCTGCGTCTGATGAGCAGCGACCTGGTACTGGATGAGCCGGACGACTTCGATATTGCTGATTTGCCTGCGCTTACAAGGCTGGTCTATTGGGCGGGCATGTTGGGTTCAAAGGTACTGCTTTCTTCCGCCACGCTGCCTCCTGCGCTAGTTCGCGGCCTTTTTGACGCCTACCGGGAGGGCCGTGCTGAATACCAGCGGCACCGGGGTGAGCCGGGTGCGCCCGTCGAGCCGGTTTGTGCCTGGTTTGATGAGCACAGCTGCACACAGGAAAGCTGTGCCGATGGCGCACGCTTTGATGCCGCACACGATACGTTTGCCCGCAAGCGTGCTGCCAAACTAGCGTCTCAGCCGCCACTACGCCGTGGTTACCTCGTGCCTTTTTCGGCGCCTTCATCACTGGAAGCCATCGCTGGCGCTTTGGCACAAACGGTAATTGACCAAGCCATCGCGTTGCACAAGGTGCATCACACGCAAGATCCGCAAAGCGAAAAACGGGTTAGTTTCGGTTTGGTACGCATGGCCAATATTGCGCCACTGGTCACCGTGGCGCAGGCGCTTTATCGATCCGAAATTCCCGACGGTATACAGGTTCATCTATGCGTTTACCACTCGCAGTTTCCACTACTGCTGCGCTCGCGGCTGGAGGCGAGGCTTGATCGTGTGCTGGACCGCCGAGATGAATGGGGCGTTTTTACGCAGCCGGATATTCAAGCGCAGTTAAAGGGCGAGGCAGCTGATCACTTATTTATCGTATTGGGCTCGCCCGTTACTGAGGTAGGGCGCGATCACGATTACGATTGGGCTATCGTTGAGCCGTCTTCCATGCGCTCGATTATCCAACTGGCAGGGCGTGTTCGCCGCCATCGTCCAACGGCTGTCAGTAAACCCAATATCGCGCTGCTTGATACCAACGTGAAACATCTTGAAGGAAGGCGACCCGCTTTCAGCCACCCAGGCTTTGAGACCGAGCAATTCTGGCCATTAAGTACGCACAGGCTCACCGATCTGCTACGTGAAAATGAAATCGATCCGATTGATTCACGTCCACGCCTGACACCCGCTGAGGCGCCTGAGCCCACCGGCAAGCTGGTCGACCTGGAGCACGCACGGCTGGGGTCGTTGATGGTTGAGAGCGCAGAACCGGTAGGCGCACCAAGGCGACGCAAGCGCCGGGGCGAGGCGCCCAAGGTCGATCTCGGTGCTTATCTTTTCTATCGGCCTGCCTCGATGACACTCAGCGCCGCTGCTCTACAACACGCCCCATTTCGCGAGGATAACGCCCAAGAGAGCGAATTTGTGCTGCTGCCGGATGAGGCGGAAGAGGATTACCTGTTTTACAGCATCGAACAGAGCGGCCTTGAAGAGAAGCTGACCCCGGCAGAGCGAGAACTGGATCGGTTGCCGAATACGCTACTGGAAAATTCGCGCATCACGCCTTGGAACGAACCGGACTATATGACGGCTCTTACAGAACAAGCGGACGCCATGGACATGAGCCTTGAACGCTGCGCCAAGCGCTTTGGCCGCATTCGACTGAAAACCGACTACGCCCCTTACGGATGGCACTTCCATCCTGCGTTGGGGTTTGTGAGGAAGAAATGAGGCAGTCGGCCTTATACGGCCGACTGCGGCTGCCTGGGCGGCAGCGAACGATATTGGTTGTTATTTCTAAGCAGCCTAATCGGCAGCGGTGCTGATTCTAACACTTTCTCAGCGCAGCGTAACGTCTCTAAAAGATATTGGTTGTTAGGATTGATTTTATTTGTTGAAGAGTATACGCTTGCCTTCAAGCTCGCGATAGCGGGTGAAATGCTCACCCCAAGAGTTGCAGCTCTGGGGCGAGCTGAGCACTGAAAACGTTGAGACCGCTGTGGAAAAGCGAAAGGAGGTATGAGGATGATTGGCTATTGTCCCGTTAGAAGAGACTGACAGCACCCTAACCAAGCCCCAAGCGTTAGCAGCGCTTGGGGCGCATTATGCCATGCCACTGGCATGTACCCCAACTAGGGCAGAGAGTTTATGTCAGAACCCCAACTCCCAGATTCACTGCGGGAGCTGATTGATTCCTTCATTCAGAACCGCTTTGCGACCAAAACAGAAAAGCTTACGCCGGATGATCCCGTCTATCTCAAGCTACAAGAGCAGTTCGCGCCGCAAACTTGGCTGGCCGATGCCGCGAGGCGTGTCAGTCAGCTTCAGGTCGTCACGCATTCGCTCAAGGCGGTCCATCCGGATGCCAAGGGCACCAATCTTTACGTGGAGCCCCGCTCGCTTGACCAAGGTGATCTCGTAGGTAGCCACTGCCTTCCTGAAAACTTCCAAGGGGATGTCACGGGAAACGCAGCCGCCCTTGATGTCTACAAGTTTCTGAAGCTCGAATGGCAAGGACGTTCGCTGCTGGAACGGGCGCTTGACCAGGATAGTGAACTAATCAATACGCTCAGTAAGGACCGTGAAGAAGCGCAGGAGTGGGCGCGTGCCTTTGCCAATATC
Source organism: Halomonas sp. 111 (assembly GCF_052379685.1). Classification (NCBI taxonomy): domain Bacteria; kingdom Pseudomonadati; phylum Pseudomonadota; class Gammaproteobacteria; order Oceanospirillales; family Halomonadaceae; genus Halomonas; species Halomonas sp. 111. Next base: position 7,273 of record NZ_JBQSYV010000014.1, on the reverse strand, counting down.
GTTGAGCCAAAAGGAACGCCTAGTTCTCATGCGCGGGGCAAGCAGGTGTACTGGCAGGTGGGCGATGAGCCTGCCGATGACGCCGGTTATCATCTATTGGCTCCGCTGTATGCCACCGCCTTGACGCACCCGTTCCATGCCCAGCTCAGCGAGGCGCGCTTCGGCGAACACGCCAAGGGCGGGCGCAAGGCCCGCCGCGATAGCGTTGCCTTCGAGGGTGGATACAGTGACTATCTCAATCTAGCCGTACAAAAACTGGGCGGCACCAAACCACAGAATATTTCTCAGCTCAATAGTGAGCGCGGTGGGCAAAACTACCTGCTTGCCTCACTTCCGCCGAACTGGGTTTCCCGTGACGTAACCCCGCCACTTCGCACGGAGTCAGTTCTACCCCGCTTTGGCCGACGAGCGCCGGTTCGCCAATTGGTTAATGATTTGGTCAGTTGGGTAAAACAAAGTATGGAAGAGGATGAGCGGCGCGCTTTATCTGGAAAGACGCCAAGGAAAACGTATCAGGATAGAGATTTGCACGACGATCTAACGGCAATGTTATCCGATGAGCTTTTGATGTTTACCCACGAGCTTCATCGTTTAACGCCGGGCTGGTCAAAAGACAGTGAGTGTCGATTAGTAATGGCTGAGCGCTATTGGCTCGACCCTGGCCGAAGTGAGTTGGACGCCGAGTTTGCAAGCGCACGACGTCAATCTGATTGGCATGAAGAAGTTTCCCGGCGTGTCGCGGGTTGGCTAAAAAACACGCTGACCAAGCGTCTGAAGATCAGCCTGGGCGACCCGGAACATGATTATTGGACGAGCAGGGTTGAGATGGTTTTGGAAAAATTCCGACGCCAGCTGGAAGATATAGAGGACGCTTTGCGCGACGATGAGGAAAGCCTTCCAGGAGAGTCCCCATGATCGATCATCTCCTGTTACTTCCTCGGCTGCGCATCCAGAACGCCAATGCCATTTCCAGCCCGATGACCTGGGGCTTTCCCGCCATGAGCGCGTTCGTCGGTGTTCAGCAAGTGCTGGAGCGCAATCTGCCTGACGACATCAAACTGGTCTTTAACGAGATTGGCGTGGTGTGTCACCACATCGAGCCCCAAGTGACCGAAGGCGGCTTCATCAAGGCGTTTCACCTGACGCGCAACCCGGTCGATAAAACCGGCAGCACGGCAGCCATCGTCGAAGAAGGGCGCGCGCATCTGGATATCAGCCTGTTGATTGGCGTGGAGTCGGAAGGCGATGACCTTGGCAGCGCCGAGCGTCGTAATGCTATTGCGCAGACGTTATACGAGCAGGTTCAGGGCATGCGTATCGCGGGTGGCAGTGTCATGCCTTCGCTCGATACTCAAAAGCGCCACCGCCCGGAGCTGATCAGCTTTAGCGCCATTGAAGTAGACAGAAAAAAACAGTGGCAGCGCCTCAAGCGTCGTCTTCTACCCGGTTTTGCACTGGTGCTGCGTGACGATCTACTTGCTGAACACACCGCCACGCTAAAAGCTCACGATGCAAGCGCCACGGCGCTGGACGCCTGGCTCGACCTCTCCCGGCTTAACCACGAATGTCACGTCGAGCAGGTGAAGGGCAACAACGACGACAAAGAGAAAGAGGTGGTGCGATGGAACGTGCGCCGACCTTACCCCGGCTGGCTAGTGCCGATTCCGGTTGGCTACGGTGCTATCTCGGAGCTATACGCGCCCGGCGATGTTACCAACGCCCGCGACCCTAAGGTGCCATTCCAATTCGTGGAAAGCCTCTACTCCATTGGCGAGTGGGTAAGCCCGCATCGCTTTCAAACACCCGAGGATCTGATGTGGTTCGTGGAGAATGACCTGGATCGCGGTATTTATCGTCTGCAAAACGACTACGCCAAGCGCTGACACAAGACTAATCAAAGGGGAAACGACATGGCCAAGAATGACACACTCAAAACCGCTTCTGTGCTCGCTTTCGAGCGCAAGCTCGATCCTTCCGACGCGCTGTTCCGTGCCGGAAACTGGGAAGACCGCGCGCAGGTAGCACAATGGAACTTCGTACCGGTACGTGAAAAATCGGTGCGCGGTACGATTTCCAATCGTCTGAAAGCCAAGGACCAAGACCCGCTCAAACTCGATGCCGCTATTGAGAACCCCAACCTCCAAACAGTAGATGTCGCGACTCTGCCTCACGACGCCGATACGCTGGCGGTTCGCTTTACGCTACGGGTACTGGCTGGCGCCGGTACACCTTCTGCCTGCAATAACGCTGAATATCAGAAGAAACTGGCGCAGACAGTATCGGGCTACGTGAGCGAACACGGCTTCGACGAGCTGGCTCATCGCTACGCCTGCAACCTTGCCAATGGCCGCTTCCTGTGGCGCAATCGCATGGGCGCTGAGGAGGTTGAGGTTGTCGTCAGCCAGATGAAGGAGGGCCAGCCGGAAAAGACCTGGACTTTCGATGCACTTGAACAATCCACTCGCGACTTTAGCGGCGATAAACAGACCCAAGAGCTGGGGACCGCTATCGCCCAAGCGTTGGCAGGTAAGCAGTACCTGTTGCTTGATGTTGTTGCGTTCGCCCGTATTGGCGCCGGTCAAGAAGTATTCCCTTCGCAGGAACTGATTCTGGACCGCTCCCGTGGCGACAAGAGCAAGACGCTCTACAGCATCGGCGACGACAAGCAGGCGGCTATTCACTCCCAGAAACTCGGTAACGCCTTGCGCACTATCGATACCTGGTACCCGGCGCCGGAAGATGGCGGCGATCTAGGCCCCATCGCTGTCGAGCCCTACGGCTCGGTGACCACACAGGGTACGGCTTATCGTCAGCCTAAACAGAAAGTGGATTTCTACAACCTGCTGGATAACTGGCTGCTGAAAGACCAGGTTCCGCCCGCCGAGCAGCAGCATTTTGTAATGGCCACCCTGATTCGCGGCGGCGTGTTCGGCGATGCGGGGTAAGCCATGGATCACTATATCGATATCCGCCTAAGGCCAGACCCGGATTTTCCCGAGCCAATGCTGATGGGCGCGCTTTATAACAAGCTGCATCGGGCGCTTTTCGATCTGGAATCAAATGCTATCGGCGTCAGCTTTCCGCTGTGTAAACACGGCGTTCGCGCCCGCAGCTTGGGCGGGCACCTACGCTTGCACGGCACCCAAGCGAGCCTTGAACAACTGATGGCTGTTCAGTGGCTAACCGGTATGCGTGATCACGTTAGTGTTAGCGACGCGTTGGCGACCCCGGCCAATGCTAAGCATACCAACGTAGCGCGCAAGCAGTTCAACACAGGAAGCCCCAGCCGCGCGAAGCGCTATGCCAAGCGGCATGACATTTCAGAAGAAGCAGCGCGTGATATCTACGCAAAAGTAGCGGAAAAGCGTATTGAGCTGCCGTTTGTGCAGATCAATAGCCGCTCTACACAGCAGCGCTTTTGCTTATTCATTGAACATGGAAAGCCGCAGGAAAAAGCGGTGGCAGGCACATTTAACCATTATGGCTTAAGCAGTAACGCCACCGTGCCCTGGTTTTGACCCTTTTTCTTTGTATGAATAAGGACCGCGATTAATCAACCACTTAGCGGTATCTCCCAGGAAAGGGTGATACCGCTTTTTTTGGGCAAAGTTCTTTAACAATCAGTAGATTATTTTTGGTAAGCTCTAGTTCGCTGCCGCCCAGGCAGCTTAGAAACACCATGCCTTCCACCTCACGCATGGCCATCATGTTCGCTGCCGCCCAGGCAGCTTAGAAAGCCTGGAGCGTGCGTTCGAGCGTGCGTTTGCCGTTCGCTGCCGCCCAGGCAGCTTAGAAAAACGGCTGCACCACAACAAGTTGGCACTGCGCGTTCGCTGCCGCCCAGGCAGCTTAGAAATCAATGCCATTCTGCGAGCTGTCACTGACAGGGTTCGCTGCCGCCCAGGCAGCTTAGAAAGTTCACAAGTTTCCACATGCCTGCGTAGTCGGGTTCGCTGCCGCCCAGGCAGCTTAGAAACGGCAAAGCCAAGGGGTCAGCCGCTGACCTACCGTTCGCTGCCGCCCAGGCAGCTTAGAAAAGTGCCCTGGGCTGCTTCGGCAATGCGGCGGGGTTCGCTGCCGCCCAGGCAGCTTAGAAAACCAGCACCGGGGCCAACTGCATGGCTGCTGCGTTCGCTGCCGCCCAGGCAGCTTAGAAAGCAAAACTGGCAGCACGCCGGGCACAAATTGAGTTCGCTGCCGCCCAGGCAGCTTAGAAAGCAAAGCGAATGGGTGTTCGCGAAGTCCGACGGTTCGCTGCCGCCCAGGCAGCTTAGAAATGGCTAACAGGATATGACGCTGAACGGTCGCGGTTCGCTGCCGCCCAGGCAGCTTAGAAAGGCCCCCAGATAGACCCAATTGCCGCGCCCACGGTTCGCTGCCGCCCAGGCAGCTTAGAAATGACGGGAGGATAGAGAAAGGTGGAGATACTAGTTCGCTGCCGCCCAGGCAGCTTAGAAAGCCGAGGACGAGTGACGAGTGGGCACGCGACAGTTCGCTGCCGCCCAGGCAGCTTAGAAATGAACCTGACAGAAGCGGGCGACCAGTTCGCCGTTCGCTGCCGCCCAGGCAGCTTAGAAAAGGAGACTACCTTTCTCTCATTCCCAGCCGTGGTTCGCTGCCGCCCAGGCAGCTTAGAAAATACAGGGCAATCGTATAGCACCGTATTCCGGGTTCGCTGCCGCCCAGGCAGCTTAGAAATATAGCGCCTGAGGTGCTGGCGCCACTGCCAAGTTCGCTGCCGCCCAGGCAGCTTAGAAAATTTCGACATCATGCGCCGTTCTGGCCAGTACGTTCGCTGCCGCCCAGGCAGCTTAGAAACTGCTGCAAAAACTCGACCTGATCCAGACAGTTGTTCGCTGCCGCCCAGGCAGCTTAGAAAACGGTTTAGCGGTGGCGGCGTTAGTCATGAGCGTTCGCTGCCGCCCAGGCAGCTTAGAAAATGTAGACACGGGCACTGCCCCAGTCATTGGCGTTCGCTGCCGCCCAGGCAGCTTAGAAATTTTGTGATGGCTGCCCGAAGATAGACCTCCTGTTCGCTGCCGCCCAGGCAGCTTAGAAATGTGACGCTCTACAGCAAACAATATCCAGACTGTTCGCTGCCGCCCAGGCAGCTTAGAAAAAAGCAACCAGGCTATCCGGTTGATTCCCGGCGTTCGCTGCCGCCCAGGCAGCTTAGAAAATCCCCTAAGCTCACCCGCCAGCCATCATGATGTTCGCTGCCGCCCAGGCAGCTTAGAAATTTGCGGAAAATAACGTTGCGACGAACTAACTGTTCGCTGCCGCCCAGGCAGCTTAGAAAATACGTCAAGCGGACGACCGCTAGCACTACGCGTTCGCTGCCGCCCAGGCAGCTTAGAAATCGCAATGCCGCGACCATTCGTGCCATTCAGGGTTCGCTGCCGCCCAGGCAGCTTAGAAATACGAACCTGGATATCAAGTGGTCATGTTGAGGTTCGCTGCCGCCCAGGCAGCTTAGAAAATTACGAGTCACAACTTTTTTTCGAATAAGGCGTTCGCTGCCGCCCAGGCAGCTTAGAAATCGGCACCACTGGCCGGGTCAATCAGTTTGACGTTCGCTGCCGCCCAGGCAGCTTAGAAAAATTGGACGCCGCGCTATTCGAGTCTGCCAAGGTTCGCTGCCGCCCAGGCAGCTTAGAAAACGAAGTTCTCAAGAAGCTGCAATTTGAGTCGGTTCGCTGCTGCCCAGGCAGCTTAGAAAACCCTGGCACATCGGTATCAGCGCAGCGTGGCGTTCGCTGCCGCCCAGGCAGCTTAGAAAGTCCGAAGCCATCACCGCATGATCCAACCTGTGTTCGCTGCCGCCCAGGCAGCTTAGAAATTGCTGGGCGGCGTGAATATCGGCGGCGGTGAGTTCGCTGCCGCCCAGGCAGCTTAGAAAGGCACGCCAGACAACTGGCAGCTAAAAAACAAGTTCGCTGCCGCCCAGGCAGCTTAGAAAACTGACCTGTGACTCAAGGAGGTCACCCCAAGGTTCGCTGCCGCCCAGGCAGCTTAGAAAATCACCCTTGCGTACCATTTTCGATAGGCGGCGTTCGCTGCCGCCCAGGCAGCTTAGAAAACCGAACTGGAAGCCCATCGGCTCCGAGCGCGGTTCGCTGCCGCCCAGGCAGCTTAGAAAAAAACGCTTGCCCTTTTGCCTGATAGTCAGCTGTTCGCTGCCGCCCAGGCAGCTTAGAAATGGCGACGATGATGTGGGCTTTGACCCGTTGCGTTCGCTGCCGCCCAGGCAGCTTAGAAATGAGCCCAAGCGTCGCGCAAAATCCGCCATGGGTTCGCTGCCGCCCAGGCAGCTTAGAAAATCATCCAGCAGCACTTCCATAGAGTGGTTGGTGTTCGCTGCCGCCCAGGCAGCTTAGAAATTGGTGGATGTATCCACCTTGAGATCCACCACGTTCGCTGCCGCCCAGGCAGCTTAGAAAAATGGCGTAGCGTTTTTGCGTGCCGCCGCCGGGTTCGCTGCCGCCCAGGCAGCTTAGAAATCGCTGAGAACGGATGGACGAAGTTACCCAACGTTCGCTGCCGCCCAGGCAGCTTAGAAATGCATCATGAGCGCGTCACTCATGGGCATATCGTTCGCTGCCGCCCAGGCAGCTTAGAAAGAAGCCAGTCTAGTGGCTACTAAAAAGAAAGCGTTCGCTGCCGCCCAGGCAGCTTAGAAATAAATCCGATTCACCATCAACAAGATAGCTTAGTTCGCTGCCGCCCAGGCAGCTTAGAAAGCCAGCGGACACCATGCAGCCTGCGCCAGACAGTTCGCTGCCGCCCAGGCAGCTTAGAAACCTGCGGCGATGCTCAGGTTGCGTGTTGCCGTGTTCGCTGCCGCCCAGGCAGCTTAGAAAAAAAAGCGGGAGATCAGACTGCTATAATGGCAGTTCGCTGCCGCCCAGGCAGCTTAGAAACGCAAATGATGGAAGCTTACCCGGCGCATTAGGTTCGCTGCCGCCCAGGCAGCTTAGAAAGTTACGTGCTGTTGACGTTGACCCATCACTGTGTTCGCTGCCGCCCAGGCAGCTTAGAAACGCTCTATTTCCGACCGACATCAACGCTATCCGTTCGCTGCCGCCCAGGCAGCTTAGAAAATCATAGGAATGCGCTTTCGACCCACTTCTTTGTTCGCTGCCGCCCAGGCAGCTTAGAAATCACCGTCCTGGACCCGCGAATACAGCTTGAAGTTCGCTGCCGCCCAGGCAGCTTAGAAATCCTCGTTCCTTCAAGGCGGGCTACTCAAGCTGTTCGCTGCCGCCCAGGCAGC